>NZ_JBHWJY010000106.1:0-25802 GCF_042731135.1 Streptomyces sp. NPDC059874 | reverse complement strand
GGGGCTGGGTTTGCCTCCGGCGGCGCGTCAAAACGCCGGCGGGGCTGGGTTTGCCTCCGGCGGCGCCTCAAAACGCCGGCGGGGCTGGATTTGCTCCGGCGGGCTGGATTTTGGCCGGCGTCAGCCGGCAGGTGCGCCCAGCGCGACCTTCCGCCCAGGCGGGCAATGGCGCTCCGCGCCATTCCTGCCGCCGCGAGAGGGGCAATCTCAGCCTCGCCGGCGTTTGAGGCGCGGGGGTCCGGGGGCAGCGCCCCCGGCAACGGCGCCGCAGCTGGGCGACAATCCAGCCCCTCCGGCGTTTGAGGAGCGGGGGTCCGGGGCCTGCCCCTGGCAGCGGCGCCGCACATGGGCGACAAACCAGCCTCGCCGGCGTTTGAGGCGCGGACCCGGCGGAGCCGGGGTACGAGAGGACGAGGGATGAGTCAGTCCGTGGAGCGGGCGCTCGCGGTGCTGCCGCTGCTCGCGAAGGGCCCGGCCGGCCTGACGACGGTCGCGGACGCCCTCGGCGTGCACAAGAGCACCGCCCTCCGCCTCCTCCGCACCCTCGCCCGGCACGGATTCGTCTACCGCCAGCCCGACGGCCGCTACCGCCTCGGCTCCAAGCTCTTCGAGCTCGCCGCCGAGGCCATCGAGAACCTCGACGTCCGGGACATCGCCCACCCCCACCTCGTCGAGCTGAACCAGGCCACCGGCCACACCGTCCACCTCGCCCTGCACCAGGACGACGAGGTCGTGTACGTCGACAAGGTCGACAGCCGCTACCCGGTCCGCATGCACTCCCGCATCGGCCGGCCCGTGCCCCTCACCGTCGCCGCCGTCGCAAAGCTGCTCCTCGCCGACCTCCCCGAAGCGGAGCGCCGCGCGCTCGCCGCCCGCATCGAGTACCCCCGCTACACCGCCCGCTCGACCCCGGACGCCGACGCGTTCCTCCGCGAGCTGGACCTCGTACGGGAACAGGGCTGGGCCACCGATCTCGGAGGGCACGAGGATTTCCTCAACTGCCTCGGCGCGCCCGTGCACGGGCCGGACGGGCGGGTCGTCGCCGCGCTGTCGGTGTCCGCGCCCAGTGTGGTCGTCAGCGCCGAAGGCCTGCTGGAACTGCTGCCCCTGGTACTCCGTACCGCCGAAGCCATCAGCCACGACTACTCAGGAGAGACGACGTGACAGAGAAGGTCGCCGTCACCCCCGACACCCACACCACCCCGCCCGCGAAGTTCTCGCACGGCGTCCGCAAGGGCAACATGCTCCAGGTCGCCGGCCAGGTCGGCTTCCTCCCGCACGTGGACGGGCAGCCGCCCACCCCCGCCGGGCCGACCCTGCGCGAGCAGACGCTCCAGACGCTGGAGAACGTCCGGTCCGTGCTGGAGGCCGGCGGCTCGGGCTGGGACGACGTGATGATGATCCGCGTCTACCTCACCGACACCGCGCACTTCGCCGAGATGAACGACATCTACAACACCTACTTCGAGGAGCAGGGCCTCAAGGAGGCCCCCGCCGCCCGCACCACCGTGTACGTCGGCCTGCCGGCCGGGCTGCTCATCGAGATCGACGCCCTCGCCGTCCTGGGCTGAGCACACCGAAGGGGCGCCCCCCTGGCGGTGGGGCGCCCCCGTACAGGGCATCAGCTCACGCGGTGCAGTACTGCGCTTCCTTGCCGATCGAGCGGTACATGCAGTCCGCGTTCTCCAGCAGCTGGAGCACCGCGTCCTTGTTGCGCGCGGTCTCGCGGTCGATGACCTCGTCCGGCGGGTAGAAGCCGCCCCCGCCGCTCTCCGGGTACATCTCGAAGGTGTAGCCGAAGATCTTCTGGTCGCCCCACAGCCAGTCGTCGATCGTCCCGTCCGTGATGTACAGGTCGCTCGACTGCTCCGGCGTGTAGCCGTTGCTCGCCGCCATGTTCGTGCCGATCTTCTTGAAGACGGCGAGGTCGTCGGCGGTCAGCCCGGGGGCGGTGTCGTTGTACGTGTAGCCGAAGGGCCACAGCACCAGTTCGCTGTACGTGTGGAAGTCGATCGCGGCCTTGATCTGCTGCTTGCCGCCGACGACCCGGCTGCGGACGAAGTCCGAGACGACCTTCACCTCGGGCGCGGATTCCGCCGCCGGACCCCGGTAGGTCTCCGAGCTGCGGCTGCTGCTGGAGCCGCCGCAGCAGCCCCACTTGTAGTTCCAGTTGCGGTTCTCGTCCGTGCCGACGTACGAGGAACCGGAGTTGGGCTGGCGGTTCTTGCGCCAGGAGCGGTAGGAGCCGGTGGCGATGTCGTACTCGCCGCCGTCCGGGTTGAGGTCCGGGATGATCCAGATCTCGCGGCCGTTGACCGCGTTCGTGACGCGGGCGTCGGTCCCGTACTTGGAGCCGAACTCGTTGATGAGGTACAGGGCCATCTCGACGGTCAGGTGCTCGCGGGCGTGCTGGTGGTGCGTGAAGAGCACCTCCGGCTCGGCCTCGTCCGTCGCGACGTTGTCGCTGATCTTGATGGCGACGAGGTCCCGGCCCTGGTACGACTTCCCGATCACCTTCTTGCTCATGATCGAGGGGTACTGGGAGACGCGCTGGTTGATCTCGGCCGTCATCTCGGCGTAGTTGTGGTACCTGGAGTCCGCCGACGGGAAGTCCATGGGACTCGCCGCGATGCCGGGCAGTGAGCGGTCCGGAGGCCCGGGCAGGGCGGTCAGCTTGTAGCCGAGCTCGCGCAGCTTCTTGGCCTGCATGGTGTCGGCGCTGACGACGACGGTGTGGCCGTCGATCTCGTCGATGGAGACGCCGGTGCGGAGCAGTGCCGTGCGCTCGGCCGCCGTTTCCGGGCCGTGGATCTCGTACTGGACGATCGCCTCGTCCTGGGTGGCGGTGGACGGGGTGGGTGGTGGTGAGGCCGTGGCGCTCATGCCGTAGGCGGGTGCGCCCAGCGCGAGCGCCAGCAGGGCCGCCGTGACGGCGGCCCTTCGGCGGGTGTGGAGGAGCCGCATGCGTTCTCCTGGGTGGGGAGTGTGGGGGTTGCCGTGCGGATGCCGCACAGCGTGCTCTCGTGGCATGTCACGGTCAAGAGCCGCAGGCTTCGAATCAGCCACGCGGCCAACCCCCACACCTACCGCCTACGGGAGCCCGTGCACCTTCGGACCCACCGAGTTCGACCAAGCACTACCCGCCTTGGCGTCCCAGTTGGTCGACCAGGTCATCGCGCCGCGCAGCCCCGGGTAGGTCTTCGACGGCTTGAACGAGCCGCAGTTCGTGCCCCGGGTGAGGCAGTCCAGGGCGTTGTTCACGATGGTCGGGGAGACGTAACCGCTGCCCGCGCCGCTGGGGGAGGCCGGGACGCCGATGCCCACCTGGGAGGGGTCGAGGCCGCCCTCCAGCTGGATGCAGGCCAGCGCGGTGAGGAAGTCGACCGAGCCCTGGGAGTACACCTTGCCGTCGCAGCCGTTCATCGAGCCGCTGTTGTAGTACTGCATGTTGACGACGGTGAGGATGTCCTTGATGTTCAGCGCCGTCTTGAAGTAGCCCCCCTGCGTGGACTGCATGTCGATCGTCTGCGGGGCCATGGTGATGACGAGGGAGGGCCCGGCCTTCTGCGACAGCGCGCGCAGCGCCTGCGTCATGTAGGTGGGGTTCAGGCCGTTCTCCAGGTCGATGTCGATCCCGTTGAAGCCGTACTCCTGCATCAGCGCGTACGCCGAGTTCGCGAGGTTGTTCGCGGAGGCGGAGTCGCCCACCGAGATGGTGCCCTTCTCGCCGCCGATGGAGAGGATCACAGACTTCCCGGCCGCCTTCTTCGCGGCGATGTCGGCCTTGAACTGGGCCACCGTGTAGCCGCCGAGCCCGGCCGAGTCGAGGTTGAAGGTGATGGCGCCGGGCGTGGCCGTGGCGTCGGCGAAGGAGACGGCGATGATGTCGTACTGCGCGGAGACGTCGGAGATCCTCTGGACAGTCGCGCCGTTGTTGAAGTTCTGCCAGTAGCCGGTCAGCGCGTGCTTGGGGACGACCGGGCCGGGGCCCGGCCCCGGCCCGGTGCCGGTCGTGGTGCCCGTCACCGCGGCGGACTTGGGGCCCTCGCCCGCCGCGTTGTACGCGCTCACCTGGAAGGAGTACGAGGTCGAGGCGGCGAGCCCGGTGATCTGGGCGGAGGCGCCGGAGGTGACGGTCTGGACGCGGGCGCCGTCCTGATACACGTAATAGCCGGCCGCCCCGCTGACCGCGCTCCACGAAAGGGTGAGCCCGGTCGAGGTCTGGCCGGAAACGGCGGTCCCGGCGGGGGCACCCGGAACGCTCGGCCCCGGGTCGGTCGGCCCGCCGCCGTCCGGGCCGAAGACGCTGAACTCGTCCACGACGTAGGCCGGCTGGCCGTACCAGCCGTGCGTGTAGACGGTGACCTGGGTGGTGGAGGGGCCGGTGGTGAAGGTGGTCGACAGCCTCTGCCAGCCGCCGCCCGAGCCGGGGGTCCAGGTGGACACGTCCTGCGTGCCGGTGCCCGTCGCGCCGAGGTACACGTAACTGCCCTGGACCTGCGTGCTCAGCGTGTACGTCGAGTTCGGCTTGACCGTGACGGTCTGGCTGCAGCGCGCGTTGTCCTGGCCGGCCGGGGTGGCCTTGAGGGCGCCGGCTCCGGTGTGGACGGGCGAGGAGACGGAGGAGCCGCTTCCGCCGGAACAGGACCAGTTGGCGAGGCCCGACTCGAAGCCTCCGTTGCGTACGACGTTGACGTCCGCGGCTTGTGCCGTACCGGTCGCGAGGGCGGTGAGGCCGCCGGCGGCGAGGGCGGCGGCGATGGGCAAGGCGAGGGAGCGTATGCGGTTCACGTGGGCTCCGTGGGGGGAGTGAAGGGATGTCAGGGTGAGTGGGGCACCCCGCTCACAAGTTGGTCCAGACCAATCCTCGTGTCAATAGTCTTTGCAAAGTGGCCTGAAGTGATCGGTCGTCCGATCCTGGTTGTCCGGGTTTCCGGCCACCTGTGACATGTGCTGTCGGCATGGGAATTACCAAGGCCCTGCCCTGCCGGGGGCGGCGCGGATATGGTGCTGGTTCCAGGGGGAAGCGCGTCGCTCGTTTGCGGTCGCGCAGGGGTGAGTACCGGGCGAGCACCGGGTGAGTACGGGGTGAACGGGGGGATTTCGCGTGCCGACCGCCATCGCTGTCACCAGCGCCGACCTGGTACTTCCGGCCCCCGACCGGCACACGCCGGGAGCCGCCGTACTGCACCCGCCCGGGCAGCTCGACCTCGACGGCGCGCTCGCCGAGACCAGTGGGCTGCTGGAGCGGCACGGCCACCTGGTGGCCGTCGTACCGCCCTGGCTGCCCGCCGCGACCGTCCGGCGACTGCACACCGTGCGGGCCATCCTGGAAACCGACCGGATCGCGCTCCTGCCCATCGACCTGCCGCCGCTGGGCACCGCCCTGCTGGTCCGTCAGCTGCGCCAGCTCACCGTCTGCGACTTCAGCCCCGGGGTCATCGCCTCCGCGGCCCGCCTGCTCTCCCACTACATCCACGCGGGCGCGCTGCTGGGCTCGGTCGCCAAACTCGACCGGATTCCGGTAGGGCTCAAGGCGCACGCCCGCTCCTGGTCGCCGAGCGCGCAGTTCGCCGTACTCGCCCACCCCACACCGCACCTGGCCAAGCTGGGCGCCCAGGAGGGCGTGCTGCCGCCCGGACCCGAATTCGCCACGCACCTCACGTTCGCCCGCGGCCAGCTCGCCTCCGAGTGGGTCGCGGCCGAACTCGCCCCGGCCTGGCAGGTGCGGGGCGTACTGGAAAACCCGCTGCCCGCCGGGTCGGCCGGCTACTGGGGCACCCCCAAGCTCGTCGAGTTCGCCGCCGGCATCCCGGACCTGTCCGTGCTCTACCAGCTCGTCGCCTCGGTCCGCCGCGAGCAATGCCGCTGGTGCGGCCTCGAACTCATCGGCGACCGCTGCGGCTTCTGCTCGGCGCCGCTCGCCGCACCGCCGCCGGCGGCTCCCGCCAGTACGGCCCGCTCCAGACCCTGACCGACGATCCGACGCACGAACGAACGAAGAACGGCGAGGTATTCCGGCCCATGAACTCACGCCAGCGCCGCGGCGTCATCCTGCTGATCCTGTCGGTCCTGTGCGCCCTGGCCGCCTTCACCGGGGTCCTCGTGTTCATCGGCGACATCAACTCCAAGGTGGGGGCCGAGGTCGTCGCGTACCGGGCCAAGGGGGACATCGCCCCGTACAGCCCGCTCGGGGCCGGACAGTTCGAGGAAGTGAAGATCCCGAAGCGCTGGCTGTCCGACACCGCCGTCACCGATCTCGGCGCGCTCAAGGACAAGATCGCGCTCACCGCCCTGAAGAAGGGCTCACTGCTTCAGACCGACATGTTCGTCGACCGGCCGCAGCTGCAGCCCGGTGAGCAGGAGATCGCCATCATGATCGACGCGTCCACGGGCGTGGCGGGCAAGATCACCCCCGGTGCCAAGGTCAACATCCTGGGCACGTTCAAGGGCAAGAAGCCGACCGACCCCGACGTGTCCGTGGTGATGGTGGCCAACGCCCGCGTCATCAACGTCGGCCGGCTGACGCCCCTGGAGAAGGACAGCGACAAGAAGGGCCCGGCCGAGGCCGTCCCGATCACCTTCGCCCTGAACACCAAGGACACCCAGCGCGTCGCGTACGCCGAGTCCTTCGCGGAGCACGTACGCCTGTCCCTGGTGGCCCCCGGCACCGACTCCGCGGTCAACCCCGGTGACCGCGTGTACACCCTCGAAGGCGACAAGTGAGGCCCGGATGACCACCCGAATCCTTCCCGCGGTCGCCGACCCGGACGCCGCGCGCGCCATCGTGACGTTGCTGAGCCAACTCCCGTCGGCGGAACCGGCCGCGCCCGTCCCCGACTCGACGACCCTGCTCGACACCCTGGCCCGCCTCGCCGTCGACTCCATCGACGAACTCCCCGAGGTCGTCCTCGTCCACGAGCGGATCGGCCCGGTGCCCGCACTGGAGCTCATCCGCGAAGTCGCCCTCCGCTTCCCGGCGGTGGGCGTCGTCCTGGTCTCCTCCGACGCCGGCCCCGGCCTGTTCTCGGCCGCGATGGACTCCGGCGCGCGCGGGCTGATCGGCCTCCCGCTCTCGTACGAGGAACTCGCGGCCCGCGTCCAGGCCGCCGCCCAGTGGTCCGTGGGCGTACGCCGCCACCTCGGGCGGGGTGCGGGCGCCGACGTCTTCACGGGGCCGGGCGGGCGGGTCGTCACGGTCACCGGGGCCAAGGGGGGCGTGGGCACCACCTTCACCGCCGTCCAGTTCGCCTTGGCGGCGGCCGCGGCCGGTCGGCGTACGGCACTGGTCGACATGGACCTCCAGGCCGGGGACGTCGGCTCGTACCTCGACGTACAGTTCCGCCGCTCCATCGCCGACCTGGCCGGCATCCAGGACATCTCGCCGCGGGTCCTCCAGGACGCGGTCTACGAGGACCAGACCGGCCTGGCCCTCCTGCTGGCCCCGGCGGACGGCGAGCGCGGCGAGGAGGTCGACGACCGGGCCGCCCGCCACATCGTGGGCGCGCTGCGCGCCCGCTACGAGCTGGTCGTCATCGACTGCGGAACCCAGGTGACCGGCGCCAACGCCGCCACGGTGGAGATGGCGGACGTGGCGGTGCTGGTCACCACCCCGGACGTGGTCGCGGTACGGGCGGCGAAGCGGATGGTGCGGATGTGGGAGCGGCTCCAGGTGCGCAAGGCGGAGGACACCGCGATGGTGGTCAACCGCTGGAGCAAGCACACCGAGATCCAGCCCGCCCTGATCGAGAAGATCACCAAGACCCGCGCCACCCGGACCCCGGTCCCGGCCGCCTTCAAGGAACTGCAGGCGGTGGTGGACGCGGGGCGGGTGCAGGACCTGGACAACCGCTCGACGGTGAAGCAGGCGCTGTGGACGCTGGCGGGGGAGCTGGGGCTGCTGGTGGGGGCGGAGGATCAGGCCCCCGCGCCGACGGGCGCCGCGATAGCGGTCCGCTCGAACGGCCCGGTGGCCCGCTTGCGGCGCGGGCGGGAGGGCTGAGGGATGCCGTCGCGGAGATCCTGCCGGGGGGACCGGGGGGACCGGGGGGACCGGGGGGACCGGGTGCGCCGGGGCGACCGGGGCCAGGTGGCGATCGAGTTCGTCGGGATGGTCCCGTTCATCCTGCTGATCGTCGCGGCGGTGTGGGAGTGCGTGCTGATCGGGTACGCGTTCTCGCTGGCGGGGAACGCGGCGGACGAGGCGGCGCGGGCTGGGGCGGTGAAGGGGGCGGCCGCCTGTGACGCGGCGGCGCGGGAGCACATCGGGGAGGCGTGGAACCTCAAGGTGGTCTGCGGGAAGTCCGGGGACATCTACCGGGCCAGGGTCACCCTCGCCATCCCCGTCTTCTACCCGGGGCTCAACTTCGGCGCCATCGACGGCACGGGCGGCGCGGCGATAGAGAAGGAGGCGGAGTGACATGAGGCGGCGCATCCGCTCCGACCGGGGTCAAGTGGCCCTGGAGTACATCGGCTTCGTCCCGATCCTGCTGTTCGTCGCGTTGTGCGGGATCCAGCTGGGCTGGGTCGCGTACGTCCACGAGCAGGCGGACACGGCCGCCCGTACGGCGGCGCGTGTCGAGGCCCGCAAGGGCAGCGGCGGGGAGGCGGCGGGCAGGGCCGCCGTCAGGGAAGGCATCGGCGCCACGGTCACGGTGACGAAGACCGACGACGCGGTCACCGCCGTCGCCACCATCCCCATCAACTCGATCATTCCCGGCCTCTCCCTCGAACCGGCCAAGGCAACGGCCGTCATGCCCAACGACGACCCGAAGGGCCCCCGACCATGAGCCTGCGTTCCCGGGTCAACACCCCCGACGACCGCCACAGCCCCCGCGAGGACGGCCGGCTGGTCTCCTCCTACCGGGCGAAGCTGCTGGAGGAGATCGACCTCGCCGAGATGTCCGCGCTCGCGCCCGCCGAGCGCCGGGCGCGGCTGGAACGCGTACTCGGGCACATCATCAGCCGCGAGGGACCCGTCCTCTCGACGGTCGAGCGCGCCCAGCTGATCCGCCGGGTCGTGGACGAGGCCCTCGGTCTCGGTGTGCTCGAACCGCTCCTCGAAGACGCCTCGATCTCCGAGATCATGGTCAACGGCCCGGACCAGATCTTCGTCGAGCGCGCCGGCCGAGTGGAGCAGCTCCCCATCCGCTTCGCCTCGCACGACCAGCTGATGCAGACGATCGAGCGCATCGTCTCCACCGTCAACCGCCGGGTGGACGAGGCCAATCCGATGGTCGACGCCCGCCTGCCCAGCGGCGAACGTGTCAACGTCATCATCCCGCCGCTCTCCCTCACGGGCGCGACCCTCACGATCCGCCGTTTCCCCCGCGCCTTCACCCTGCACGAGATGATCGGTCTGGGCTCGCTGGACGAGCAGATGCTGCTCCTGCTCTCCGGGCTCGTCGCGGCGAAGATGAACCTGATCGTCTCCGGCGCCACCGGCACCGGCAAGACCACCCTCCTCAACGCTCTCTCCGGGCTCATCCCGGAGGGCGAGCGCATCATCACCATCGAGGACTCGGCAGAGCTCCAGCTCCAGCAGGCGCACGTGATCCGCCTCGAATCCCGCCCGGCGAACGTGGAGGGCAAGGGGCAGATCACCATCCGCGACCTCGTACGGAACTCACTTCGTATGCGGCCCGACCGCATCATCGTCGGTGAGGTCCGAGGCGGTGAGACCCTCGACATGCTCCAGGCGATGTCCACCGGCCATGACGGCTCACTGGCGACCGTTCACGCCAACAGCTCTTCCGACGCCCTTACCCGCCTCCAGACCCTGGCCTCCATGTCGGAGGTCGAGATCCCCTTCGAGGCGCTCCAGGACCAGATCAACAGTGCGGTGAACGTCATCGTCCAGCTCACCCGCTTCGGCGACGGCTCGCGCCGCATCACGGAGATCTCCATCCTCGAATCGCACGGCCGCGAGCCCTTCCGCATCACGACCGTCTGCCGGTTCGTGGCCCAGCCCATGGGGCCCGATGGTCGTGTCCACGGCTTCTTCGAGTACTACCCGCTGCCGCGGCGCATCGCGGAACGCCTCTACATGAACAACCAGCCCATCCCGCAGGCCTTCGGGGTCGCGCTCCCGGACGACCCGCTGACCAGCCCCCTCGCCACCCCGCACATCCCCCGGACCGCCCTGTGAACCCACTCATCCTCCTCACCCTCGGCGCCACACTGCTGGCCTGCGTGTTCGTGATCCTGGGCCTCCAGGCGTACGCGTCCGGCCGCGCGCAGCGCGCAGCACTGATCGAACGCCTCTCGGCGAGCGGCCTGCCCGAGCCCTTGGGGCGGCGACGCCGATTCCAGGGCGTCGACCGGCGGCTGCGCAAGACGAAGCTGGGCCGGCGTATCGAGCTGAAGCTGGCGACCACGGGTCTGGATCTCACGCCGGGCGAGTTCTTCGTCTACATGCTGGGGAGCATCGCGGGCGTCTGGCTCATCGCGGCCGCACTCCTCGCGCCGTTCTTCGGTCCGGTGGCGGGCGCGATCGGCATCTGGGCGGCTAATGCCTTCCTCAACTGGCAGAGGTCACGGCGTACGGAACGGTTCATCAACCAGCTCCCCGACCTGGCCCGCATCCTCGCCAACGCCACTCAGGCCGGCCTGGCACTGCGTACGGCGATTGGCATCGCGGCGGAAGAACTGGAGGCCCCGGCGGGCGAGGAACTGGCGCGGGTCGCCAACCGCCTCGCGGTGGGCCACTCCATTGAGGACTCGTTGGGCGAGCTGACGGAGCGCCTGCCCTCGCGGGAACTGGTCGTCCTGGTCTCGACGCTCGTCCTGTCGGCCCGAGCGGGCGGCGCGATCGTGGAGAGCCTGCGCAACCTGACGGTGACGCTGGAGCAGCGCAAGGAGACCCGTCGCGAGATCCGTACGCAACTGTCCCAGGTGACGGTGACGGCGTACCTCGTCCCGGCCATCGGGCTCGGCTCGCTGCTGTTGGTCGACATGATGATGCCGGGGGCGCTGGAGCGGATGACGGGGGCGTTCGTGGGGCAGACGGCCGTGCTCATCTCCCTTGGCTTGTTCGCGCTGGGGTTCCTCCTCATCCGCCGCCTGTCGAAGATCGACGTGTGAGGGGGAGGGACGGACGATGATCGGACTTCTGCTCGCACTGGCCGTGGGTCTGTCGGTCTTCGGCGCCTTCCATGGCGTCCGCCTCTACCGGGCGGACGTCAAACTGCCTACGGACCTCGCGCTCGCGTTGGAGGTTGGAGCGACCCGTACGACGGCGGTCGGTTCTCTTGTGGACCGGATGGGCATCCGCTGGGCTCCGATGGTTCTGAGGGCGATGGGAACCAACCGGGTCGCCCGCAAGCGCCGCCAGATCGATATGGCGGGCAACCCGGCCGGCCTGACTATCGACCGCTATGCGGCGCGGCGGGCGGTGTACGGCTTCCTGGGGGCGCTGGGTGCCTTCTCGATGCTGATCAATGGGCAGCTGGTCCTTGCACTGCTGATGGTGGCCTTCGGCCTGTTCTGGATCGAGGTCGGCCTGTGGTCGGCGATCCGGATCCGCCGCGACCACATCGAGCGCACCCTGCCGGACTTTCTGGACGTGCTTGCGGTGGTTGTAAGCGCGGGGCTCGGCTTCCGGCAGGCGCTGGACCGGGTGGCGGACAAGTATGAGGGCCCGTGGGCGGACGAAATCCGTATCACGCTCCAACAGATGGACATGGGCGTCAGTCGCCGCCAGGCCTTTGACGAGCTGCGGCGACGAAACGACTCGGAGCAGGTCGCGCAGTTCGTCACGGCGCTCCAGCAGGGCGAGGAACTCGGTTCCCCGATTGTTGACACGCTCATATCGATCGCGGAGGACATGCGTCGTACGGACGCGCAGAACGCTCGCAGGCGGGCGGCCAGGGCTGTCCCGAAGGCGACGTTCGCGGTGACCACGTTCATGCTGCCGGGGACGCTGATCCTGCTGGTCTGCGGGTTCGTCTACGGCGCGAACGTCGACTTCGACGCACTGTTCGGGGGTGGCTGAGCCGTGGCACGGCTGAGCGTGCTCATCGCCGATGACAATCCGGTCATCAGGGCGGGCCTGGCAGCCATCCTGTGCGAGGCAGAGGACATCGAGGTGATAGCTCAGGCTGCGGACGGCCGCGAGGCGCTGAGCCTCACACGTCGGCACGCCCCGGATGTCATCCTGCTGGACGTTCGGATGCCGGGCGTGGACGGGATCTCAGCGCTGCCACACTTGGTGCAGTTGGCGCCGGTGCTGATGCTGACTTACAGCCAAGAGGCCGAAATCGTGCGAGAGGCCTTGCTGTTGGGTGCTGGCGGTTACCTCGTGCATGGTGAATTCACGGCCGACGAGCTGCTGCGGGCAGTACGCGACGTGCCTGCTGGACGCCCCCACTTCACCCCGGCGGCGGCAAGTGTGTTGCTTGCGGAGCTTCGAGCCTCTTCGCATCCGCAACGGGATGTGGCACAGTCTTCTGAGCGCTTGCACAACTCTGTTGTATTTGGACTGAGTTCGCGAGAGGAGGAGATCATGGATCTGATCGCGTCCGGGATGAGTAATCAGCAGATCGCCTCCACCTGCTTCATCACTGAGAAGACGGTCAAGAACCACATCAACCGGATCTTCGCGAAGCTCCAGAGTGCGACGCGGAGCGAGGCGATAGCCCGCTGGCTGGGAACCGCCCGTCCAGGAGTGACCGGTCATGGGTAGACAGAGTGCGCAGTGGGTCCGTAATTGGGTCCCGGGACCCTTGGTTACGAGAGGTAACTCGCCGTACCGTCCGCAGATCGACGCCGGTACCGGCCCGGGAGGGAACCCCCATGTCACAGAACGTGCTGCTGAAGACCGCCGTGCAGGCGCGGATCAGGGTGAACGGCTGGGCGGAGACGGCCGTAACGAGGGCCCGCAAGCGGTACACGGGGCTCGACCGCGGCCAGACCGCCTTCGAATACCTCGGCATCATTCTCGTGGTCGCCATCATCATCGGTGCGATGGTCGGTACAGGCATCGGCACGTCGATTGTCAACCGCATCACCACCGCGATCGCGAATCTGACCGCTGGTCGGTGATCGCACGGAGTTTGAACGACCGAGGTCAGGCCTTCCCCATCTATGCGGTCGCCATAGTCGGGCTGCTCTTCGCGGCGCTTGCGTTCTTTGCGTTCGGCCAGGCCTCCGTCGTGCGCAGCGATGCCCAGGGGGCGGCGGATGCGGCGGCTCTGGCGGCGGCAGGGGATGCCCGTGATCACCTGTTGCCTGGCATGGACCTCGTCAAGGCCAAGCCCGAGGACTGGCAGGACATCCTCGATGGGAAGGCCTTCGACATGGAGGGCGTCTGCGGAGTGGCGGAGGACTTCGCGGAGCTGAACAAGGCGTCGGGGACCTGTACGCGGTCAGGGCTGCGCTTCGTGGTTCAGGTGACGACGGATGGCACCGTTGGAGATTCGGTGGTGCCGGGCACCAGCGAAATCCACGGTAGGGCCAGGGCAGAAGCACAGATCGTGCCTCGATGCGAGCTCGGCCCGGCTCCGGGACCTTCCACTACTCCATCACCTAGCCCGACAGCCTCCCCAGTGCCCGGCCCGGTCGCCCTTTCATGCAAGGGCGAAAAGACCATCACGTATGACCCTCTGAATCCAGATCCCTGGAGCACGCTGGCGCGACGCCTCTTCGACGTGCGACTGGTCAACTGACACCGAACAAGAGACAAGGAAGCGGCTTAGATGAGCATTCGGCACATGGTGAAGGTCCGCCGGGTGGCGCCCGTTGCGGTTGCGGCCGCCTTGGCCCTCTCCTTGGCCGGATGTGGGGATGACGGTCAAGGAAAGACGCCCGAGGCTTCCTCGCCCGCAAAGACCTCGGGCGCTCCGCAGCAGCCGTCAGCGAGTGCGGGCAGCCAGTCCTCGGCCCCGCCTCAAGTGCTGGCTACCGTGAACGGAGAAGCTGGCGTGGTTCTGGCCATCAGCTCAGTAGCCCGAGAGGCTGGCGGCTTCGTCACAGTTAGTGGTCAGATCAAGAACACCGGAGACAAGCCCTTCGCCAACACGGCTGCCTGGCGTGGCACCGAGCTCAATACGAGCGGTGTCTCGGTCGCGGGTGTCAACCTCGTCGACAAGGCGGGCAAGAAGCGGTACTACGTGCTCCGTGACACTGAGGGAAGATGCCTGTGCACCACAGGCGTAGCCATCATCGAAGCCGGTCAGTCCGTTCCGTTCTTTGCTCAGTTCCCCGCGCCCCCCGTAACCACCACTGAGGTCGAATTCAACTTCCCGACTTTTGCCTCGGCCGCGCTGAAGATTTCTGGGTGACCCCATGACCACACGTCATCGCGCAACGGCAGCGACCGTCATAGCAGGGTTGGTCATCGCCGGAACTCATCTCATCGGCGCCACCAGCGCACATGCAGACGAGGTAAGGCCGTCTGTACCCCCGGGCACGGAGCCCTCCGCCTCCGCACCCGTCCCCATCGACTCCAACGCGCCCGGTCTCAAGATCCCCCAAGGCGGCACCCTCGCGCCCGTCAAGGTGCTCGACATCGCAGAGGTCGTCGAAGACCTTGGGGGCGAGCAGCGGCGCCAGGAGACGAACCAGACGGTCATGATGGCCCTGCAATCAGAGGTCCTGTTCCCCGAGAACAGCGCGGTCTTCAACGCCCAGGCCGCAGCCCGGATCCAGGCCATCGCCAACGAGATCAACGCGCAGAAAGCCACCCGCATCCGAGTCTTCGGCTTCACCGACGACCAGGGCAGCTACGAACACGGCAAGGAGCTCTCCAAGCAGCGCGCCGACGCCGTCCAGGCCGAGCTGGCCAAGACCGTCACCAACCCCAGCGTCGTCTTCGACGTCCGGGGTTACAGCGAGGACTACCCCATCGCCGACAACAGCACCGAGGAAGGCCGCAAGAAGAACCGCCGCGTCGAGATCACCTTCCCCCGCGGTGCCGGCGGCTGACGGGTTACGCGTGAGCGACACACAGTTCGACCTCGACGACGAGCCTCCCGAGCACCGGCGCTACGCCGACTACCTGCGCGCCCTGGAGGCCGTCGCCGAGGCGGACGAGGCCAGCCTGCTCCGGGACGTGCTGCGCGACGAGGACGCCACCATGGCGGACAGCGCGGTGGCCCTCCACATGGAGCGACGGGCCGCCGAGCTGCTGACCGATCCCCGGTTCGTCGCATGGGCGCAGACCGTGACCCCGTTGATCGCCGGGCGCGGTTTCCTCACTCGCCGCCTGGACGAGTGGACCCTGCTCAGGACGGTGGTCCTGGGCGAGCCGTGGGCCGACGACGTGCTCACCGGGGCGTCCGACTGGTTCCAGCGCATGGCCTCGACCACGCAGCTCGTGACCTCGTCCGAAGCCCTCGGATTGCTCGCCGAACGCGGACGGACCCGCCGGGTCCGCAACGCGGCCGGCCGCCGGTTGCGTCAGCTGACGTGCGGAGCCGTCAGTCGGCCAGGAGATGGTCGGCCTTGCCCGCCTTGATGTCCCGGATCAGTTGGCGGAGGGCGTCCGTGGTGTCGGTGAGGTACGTGTCCTCCCGGCCGGCGATGGCGATGTAGCTGTTGCCGTTCCTGTCCACGCCGATCCGGTAGCAGTTGTTGCCTTCGGCGCAGTACGGCTCTTCCCATTCGACGTCCTGCATGCGTGACCCCTCAGAGTTCGCGGGCGATGGTGTGGATGAGGTCCCTGGATGCTTGCGTGTCGAGCGTATGTCCGTCCATCCAGTCCATGTGAGCGTTGTACTTGGTCAGTTGGCCAGGCGCGTGACTGAATTCGGGGCCATGCGCGGAGTCGAGTTGGACAGTGTCCAGTTGCGGCACCGGTCCGTGCGCGTACATGACCGCATGGCCTGCGCCAGGGAACTCGCCGGCCGCGATGGGCAGCACGCGCAAGGTGATGTCGTCGCGCTCGGACACGGTGCACAGGTGCTCAAGCTGCTCGCGGGTTGCGCGGCGTCCGCCGAACTGCATGCGCAACGCCAACTCGTGCACATACCCGGTGTACTGCACCGGGGTCTCCCGTTCGAGTACTCGCTGGCGCTGCATCCGGTGGGTGAGCCGTAGCTCGACCTCGGACGTGGGCAGTGCCGGAATGGCTGAAGTGAACACGGCGCGGGCGTAGCCGCTGAGCTGGAGCAGTCCGGGCAAGTGCACGGTTTGCACCGTCCGGAGGCGGGTGGCATGCCACTCCAGCTCCGCCACGTCCAGCAGCCCTTGAGGCAGCGAACCCCGGTACTGCTCCCACCACCCGCGCGTCCGGTACCCGGCCATCTCTGCAAGCGCTTCGATGTAACTCGCGTCCGTGCATTCGTAGTTGCTGGCCAGGATGCGGACACGTTCCGGAGATGTCGCCCGGGTCCCCGCCTCCATGTTGGAAACCTTCGTGCGGTCCAGGCCCAGCAGGCCGCCGGCGTAGTCGGTCGTCACGTCTGCAGCCGTCCGCATCTTGCGCAGCTCCGCGCCGAGGCGCTGTTGCCGAACAGTGGGCGTTGCTCTGGTTGGCATGCGGGTCAGTGTGCCGCTCGGGGGCGCTGACGGTCCATCGTGGAGGCAATTGCCCCCAACTCATGGCACATGAGCCACCCACTGCTCTACAGTGGGTAACGCACGCTCACGTAGGGGAGTTGAAGTGCATCGCCGCAGCATGCCTCGGGCCTCGGCGACGAGCCACGCTCCCCGCCTCCGCGTCAGCCATCCGTGCGCGTCGAACTCGCCGTAGTCCACTCAGACCTCAGGGAGTCCGCGATGTCCACCCACCCCTTCATCACCTGCCCCTCGTCCCCACCCGCGACCGCCGCAGGCGAACCCGCGCTCGACACGCTCACCTGCAGCCTGACCATCCCCGGGGAGCCGCTCAGCGGCCGGATCGCGCGGGGCGCCGTTCGGTCCGTCCTGCACGCGTACGGCCTCGATCCGCTCGCGCCCGCCGTGGAGCAGGTCACCGGGGAACTCGTACAGGCCGCCTGGCATCTGGATCCGGGGCGGAGCCTCTACCTCTCCGTCCGCTATCGGGACGATGCCCTCCGCCTCACCGTCTACGACGGCCACGCGCCCCACGCCCACCCCCGCCTCGCCGCCCACTGCGAGGCCCGGCGGCGGGCGGCGCTGCGGGTCATGGCCGTCGTGGTTCGGGAGTGCGGCGGGGCCTGGGGGTTCGGGGAGTCCCGTGAACCCGGCGGCGGTACCCGCACCTGGGCGAGCCTTCCCCGAGCGGGCGCGATCGGGTACCTCTCCGCCTGAAGGGCCCTCTGGCCCCCCTGTCTGGCCGTCCGTCCGGTCGGGCTGTGGTTTTCGCCGGACGGGGATGGGCCGGGAGGCCAAGAGCGTCGGCACCTTGGGATGGAGGCCCGAGACCTTGGCGTCCGGGTGAACGGCGGTCGGCCGGATGGCGTGTGGAGAAGCGTGCCGGCGGCCCGGCCTCAAGGATGTGGCCCGAGGGAGCGCCCTTCCGATGGGCTCCCTGGGGAATCCCGCCGAGAGGGTGAGCATGCGATTCGCGTTTCGCAGCCGGTCTGTACGAGGACGAGCCGCGGCCGTCTGCACGGCTGCACTGTTGTGGAGCGGACTGTCCCCGGGGACCTGGCCGAGCGCGCAAGCCGACGATGGCAGATCCGCCGAGCCCGGTACCGCGCTCTCCTGGGGGTCCAACCAGTTCGGCCAGCTCGGCGACGGCGCCACGGCCGGACAGAGCACCACCCCGGTCCGGGTCTGCGGTTCCCCCACGTGCCTCTCGCCCTTCGACCGCGTGATCGCTGTCGACGCCGGCAATGCTCACGACATCGCCCTGCGTGCGGACGGCACCGTCTGGACTTGGGGGCTCAACAACTTTGGCCAGTTGGGCAGCGGCACGACCACTGACAGCACCACCCCGGTGCAGGTCTGTGCCGTGGGGGAGACCGCCCCCTGTGACAGCTTCCTCACCGGCGTGACGGCCGTCGCCGCCGGCGGCGGTCACAGTCTGGCGCTGCGAACCGACGGCACCGTCGTCGCCTGGGGAAGCGGCGGCCAGGGCGAGCTGGGCAACGGCGCGAGCGGAGAGGGCGCCGTCAGTACCACCCCGGTACAGGTCTGTGCCGTGGGGGAGACCGCCCCCTGTGACAGCTTCCTCGGCGGCGTGACGGCCATCGCCGCCGCCCCCGGTCACAGTCTGGCCCTGCGAACCGACGGCATCGTCGTCAGTTGGGGTTACAACGCCTATGGTCAGCTCGGAGACGGCACGACCACCCAGCGCAGCACACCGGTTCAGGTCCACTCTCTCTTCGAGGCGACCGCCATCTCAGCCGCTTCCACCCACAGTCTGGCTCTGCGGGCCGACGGCACCGTCCGCAGCTGGGGAAGCAACGACTTCGGTCTGCTGGGCAACGGCACCAGCGGAGCCGGCACGCAGAGCAGCACCCCCGTGCAGGTGTGCGCCGTGGGAGAGACCGCCCCCTGTGGCAGCTTCCTCACCGGCGTGACCGCCATCTCCGCCGGCGACCAGCACAACCTGGTCGCACGGACAGACGGCACCGCCCTCAGCTGGGGAGGCAATGGCAACGGCCAGTTGGGCAGCGGCACGAGCGGATCCGGCACGCAGAGCACCACCCCCGTGCGGGTGTGCGCCGTTGGGCAGACAGCGCCCTGTGGCAGCTTCCTCACCGATGTGAGCGCCATTGCCGCGGGCGCCCAACACAGTCTGGTCGTACGAACGGACGGCACCGCCCTCAGCTGGGGGGCCAACGGCTATGGCGAGCTGGGCAACGGCACGCGCGGACCCAACGGCATCGGTACGCCCGCCCGGGTCTGCGCGCCTGGAGAGACTGCCCCCTGCAGCCGGTTCCTGGACGGGGTGGGCGCCATCTCCGCGGGTACCAACCACAGTCTGGCCATCACCCGGCCCCAAGCCGATGTCGCTGTCGACATCAGCGCCGTACCGGACTCCGTGGTGAGCGGGCAGAACCTGACCTACACGATCACCGTTCGCAATCACGGGTCAACCGCCGCCGAGAAGGTCGTGTTCAACGACACCCTTCCCCCCGGAGCCAGGTTCGTGAGCGCGACCCCCACGCAGGGAAGCTGCACCGTTCCAACGCCAGGATCCTCCGACACCGTGACGTGTTCCCTGGGCACCCTGAACAAGGGCACACAGACCAGCACCCAGATCGTGGTCAAGGTCGTGGCCGCCCGTGGCGGCACGGTCACCGACAAGGCCGTGGTGAGCAGCGATACGCCCGACCCCAACGAGGTCAACAACTCCGCGTCGATCGAGACCGCGGTGAGATGAGAAGCCCAGTGTGTGCCGGGACGGGCCAGGGCAGTTGATCGGAGATGCGGTGGCCGCGCCGCCGGCCCGTGGGAGCTCAAGGGCGTCGGCTCCGTGGTGCGGAGGCCGGGCAGGCCCGGCGGCGCGGCCCGTGCGCTCAGTCCGAGGTGATGTCGACCACGACCGAGCCGTACGCGCTGGTGTGCCGCGCGTCGCCGTAGTACTGGACGGTGTACTGGACGTGGCCCTTGGCCTTCGGGCGGTCCGTGTAGTTGAACGTGCCGTCCGCGGCGACGGTCGCGGAGCCGATGAGCATGCCCTCACCGGCGGTGGGGTCGTCGAGCCGCCAGATGTCGACGGTGCTCCCCGCCGCGAAGCCCACGGGCGCCTTCAGTCGTCCGGTCAGAGCGAGGTCCTGGTTCCGGGGCGACGAGGCGGGCGCCTGCACGGTGACGCTCGTGGCCACCTGCGGGTGGTCCAGGACACGCAGCCCCACGGACGAAGAGCTGCCGGTCTCGGTGACCGCGAAGATCCGGCTGCCGTCCGGTGCCCAGGCCAGGCCGGCGGTCCGGAGGGTGTCCGCCTTGTACTGCGTGTCGGAGGACGGCGGGAAGTCCCAGCTCTTGAAGGCCGTCGAGTCCCCCTGCGCGAACAGGTGCAGGTCGGGCGAGTGGGCGCCGTCGATACCGGCCGCGATCGTGCCGCCGGGGGAGACGGCCACCGAGTTGGGGTAACCGCCGCCGGTCGTGTACCGACCGTCGTCCGCCAGGTCGGCGGTGCGGAACGACTGGTGGTAGGTGGGCGAGGCGCAGGCGACGACCACCCGCTCCGCGTCCGGTGTCACGGCGAGGTCCTGCAGGCTCGCGCACCCGTCCGGCCCCGGATCGACGCGCTGCGCCTGTACCTCCGGCCGACCGGTACTCACGTCGTACACCGCGACGGTGGCGTCGTTGCCGTCCGACTCGGCGGCGACCAGGAGATCCGGCTTCCCCGGCGCGGCGGCCAGGTGGGGGGAGCCCCGGAAGGTGCCGGGGCGCCGGCCCAGCGTGACGGTCGGTTCGGCGCCGTTCAGGTCCAGGGACCCGAGATCGCCGTTCCAGGTGTCCGTGCCGTACCCGAACCAGATCTTCCCCCCGGCCGGTGCCAGCGAGGTCGGGCCCGCATAGGCGCCCGCGCCGGTGCCGGTGTCATGGCGTGCGGTCTCCCGCAGTGTGACCGTGTCGATGGCGGCGATCGCGCCGGCGTCCCGCAGCGCCACGTACAGCGTGCCGGAGTCGTTCGACAGGGCGAGGCCCCAGGCCCCGGCCGCGCCGCTGATCCGCTGGAGGACCTGCCCCTCGTAGTCGGTCACCAGGACGCTGCCGCCGATCGGATCGCTGAGGAACACCCGCTGGTGGACCCCGTCGACGGCGATGTCCCGGTACGAGGTGATCGGCAGGGCCGCGCTGGTGTCCGCGCCGGCCGTGGGGGCACCGAGGCCGAGGAGCGAGAGGCCCACGGTCGCGGCGAGTGCCGCTCTGCCCGCGAGTTGTTTCGTGCGCAAGTGTGTTCATCCCCTCCGGTTGGACTTCCGCGGATCGGCTCCGTGGAAGGCATGACGGACAGGGCGGTTCGATGTCGCGCACCGCCGCCGTCGTGATCGACAGGCTAGGAGGCGCCTGTGACAACGCGGCCGTCGTAGCCGTGGACCGCCCGCGCGCACCCCGCCTCGCCGCCCCCTGCGAGGGCCGGGGTCCGGCCCGCCACCCGACAGGGTCCGTTTCCGGGGCTCGACTTGGTCACGGCCTCGCCGACTGATCAAACCCGGCCATGGCGTGAAATGCGTCACTGCGGCGCGAGTTGTGTCCCTCTTGTCCGATTGTGAGTCCGAACTCCCTGGTCAGAGCGCTAGGTTGCTCCCTCGTATCAAGACCGGATACTCGAGACTCACCGAAAGACCGAGGAAGTATGGCTACTCGCTTTTCCGCGGCACAACGCCGTCGGAGAGGGCCCTGGGGGACCTCGCACTGGATAGCGGGCGGAGCGGCACTCGCCGTGGCCGCCACGCTGCTCCAGGGCTCGAACACAGCAGGTGCGGCGCCGACGGCGGGGGCCGCCGCGGCCAAGCCCGGCGCCGCTGTGACCGAAGCGGTCGACATCGCGCGTGCCCGCGTGGCCGCGCGCACCGCCGGCCACCGCGTCGAGGCGGTCTCGGAGCGCTCCGAGACCGCCACCACCTGGGTCAACCCGAACGGCACGCTCACGACCGAAGTGGCCGCCGGGCCGATCCGGTTCTACGACCAGCAGGCGCGCGGCTGGCGCAACGTCGACGTGACCCTGGGCCGCGGCTCGGACGGTTCCGTGGCGTCCAAGGCCCACCCGCACGGCCTGAAGCTGGCCGCGGGCACCACCCCGCGGATGGCCAAGGCCGCTCCCATGTCCGGGCCCGCGGCCGCGCCCGCGCTGAACTACGTCAACACCGATCTGGTGACCCTGGGCGAGGGCGACCAGCAGATCACCCTCAAGTGGAACGGCACCCTTCCGGCCCCCAAGCTCGACGGGGCCCGCGCCGAATACACCAACGCCGTGCCCGGCGGCGATGTCGTCATCGAGGCGACGCGTGCCGGATTCGAGCAGTTCGTCGAGCTGAAGCAGCGTCCGGCCGCCGAGAACTACTCGTACACCCTGCCGCTGACCGCCAAGGGCCTGAAGGTGGAGCAGCAGGCCGACGGCAGTGTGCAGTTCACCGACCGCAAGAGCCGCAAGACCGCCGTCATGCCGACGCCGGTCATGTGGGACTCCACGGTCGACCCGGTGTCCGGGGAGCACACCCGCAAGGTGCCCGTCGCGATGAAGGTGGTCCAGGGGAAGGGCACCGTCGACCTCGTCGTCACGCCCGACGCGAAGTTCCTCGCGGACCCCGCCACCAAGTACCCGGTGACGGTGGACCCGTCCACCTCTTCCCTGGGCAGCGTCTTCGACACGTACGTCCAGCAGGGCGAGACCGTCGACTGGTCCAACGACACCGAACTCGACCTCGGCAACCCGGGCACGAAGAACGCCAACGGCACCTTCCGTACGGCGCGCTCCTTCATCACCTGGAACACCGCGCCCATCTCCGACGCGCTCGTGTCCAGCGCGAGCCTGAGCCTGTGGAACTTCCACTCCGCCAACACCGACTGCGTCGCGCAGCCGTGGGAGGTCTGGAGCGCCCCCGCCGCGACCACCGCGTCGCGCTGGACGAACCAGCCGGCCATGGGCACCAAGTACGCCACGTCCACCGAGACCCGGGGCAATCCCGCCTGTGGCTCGGCGGCGGACGGCTGGATCAAGGCCGACGTGACCACCCTCGTGCAGACGTGGGCGTCAGCGAAGGCGCCGCTGTCCAGCATGGGTCTGCGGGCTTCGTCGGAGTCGGTCGTCGGGCAGTGGAAGCGGGTCAACTCCGCCAACGCCACGGCCAATCCGCCGAAGCTGACGGTCAACTACAACTACCGTCCGCAGACCGGCACGAAGCAGGAGGCCGGTCCGCCGTTCGTCCAGGACAAGACCCCCGCCTGGCGTGTCGAGACGACGACGCCGACCTTGCGCGACACGTTCGCGGACAAGGACGGCGACAAGGTCAACGGCACCTTCCAGATCTTCGACGCGGCCACGAACACCCAGGTCGGCACCACCCTGGTGTCGCCGTTCGTCCCCGCCGGCACCCCCGCCTCGGTCGTCGTACCGGCGGGCGTCCTCCAGCACGGGCGCACGTACCGGTTCCGCACCTCGCCCTACGACGGGACGCACTACAACACCGGCTGGTCGGCCTGGTCCAACTGGACCACCTTCACCGTCAGCCCGCTGCCCGACGCCCCGCAGGACATCCAGGCCGGCGCCCAGCAGACGCTGACGCCCATCCTGTCCGCGGTCGTCACCACCCCCTCCCAGACCCGGGTGAACGCCGAGTTCTCGGTGAAGGACTCCGCCGGGAACCCCGTCCCCAACCTGCCCCTGCCGCCCGTGTCGGTGGAGAGCGGCAACCGGGCCGCGCTGCAGATCCCCGAGGGCAAGCTCGTGGACGGCGGCACCTACCGCTGGTCCGTCCGCGCCTGCACCGGTGTCGGCTGCTCGCCCTGGTCGGCCGAGCAGAGCCTGACGGTTCGCGTACAGCCCCTGCCCCCGATGCCCGCCACCCAGTCCCTGGTCATCGGTGACGCCGCGCTCGCGGGCGTGTCCGTCGCCACGGACTGCGACACGGCCGGCTGCGCCACGGCGCCGAGCGGCCTGCTCCGGGTCGGCACGGCCGACGCGCACCCGTGGGCCACCCACCTGAAGGCCGACCTCGCCGCCCTGCCGAAGGGCGCGCGGGTCACCTCCGCCAAGCTGGTTCTGACCAGGTCCGACTGCACCACGCAGTGCGTGGTCCAGAAGCCCGACCTGTACGAGCTGTCCTCGCCGTGGACCTCGGCGCAGAGCGGCAAGGACCTCCTGACGGCCGCCGGCAACGAGACGTACGTGTCCGGCACCGCGCTGACCGAGATCGACCTCGGCATGCTGGTCCAGTCCTGGATCGACCGCGGCGGGAACGAGGGCATGGCCCTCACCGTCCCCGGTACGGCGGCCGGAGCGGAGTACCACTCGGGCGCGGCGGCGGACGCCGCCCTGCGACCCAAGCTGACGATCGAGTACCTGCCGCCGACCGTCCCCGGTTCGGTCTCCGACGCCGTCGCCACGGCCGGTGACACCGGCCTGCTCGCGACGTGGAACGCGCCCCTCGACGGGGGCGCGAACAGCGAGATCAGCTACGTGGTCAAGGCCGAGAAGGCAGACGGCACCGTGGTCGGCACCTGGGAGGGCACGGCCCTTCGTGCCGTCTTCACGGGGCTCGACAACACGGTCTCCCACCGGATCTCGGTGACGCCGAAGAACGGCGTCGGCAACGGCCCCGTGTCGCGCTCCGCCCTGGTTCAGGGCGCAGCCGTGGCCGGGGGAGCGGCGCGGTACAAGGACTACATCCAGGCGTACCTCGGTGCCCGCAACAAGGTCGTGACCGGGGTCAGCCCCACCACCGCCGACGCGGCCGCGGAATCCCCGCACGGTCCGGTCTTCAGCGAGGTCCTCGACACGCAGGAAGCCGCCATCGTCGCCAACGCCGAGGTGCTGGCGACCAAGGGTCAGTCGTACGTGGGCATCTCCTCGGCCCTGGCGGACACCATGACCTCCAACGGGCCGGCCGGCCGCGTACTCGTGCGGACCACCGTCGTGCAGACGGTGACCCTGCGGATCGACGGCGTCGACCAGGTCTCCGAGGACCGGTACTCCAAGCGGTTCGTGTTCGCCGTGTCGGGCGCGACCGTGAAGCTGGAGTCCGAGTCCGACGACTCCGAGGCGGGGCAGACCCTGTCCGCCACGGCCGCGGCGGGCGCCCAGGTGGTCGCCGTACCGGCCGACAGCACGGGCGCGCCGGCCGACGACACCGGATCCCTCGTGATGGGCGAGGACGGCTTCCCCGTATCGGGCGCACCCGCGGCGGGCGTCAGCACGGCGGCGTACGTCAACGGTTCGGGCACCGCCAGCTGGGCCTACAACAACGCCGGCAGGATCCCGAGGGAGTACGGCTCCAACGACTGCACCAACTTCGTGTCGAAGGCCATGTACTACGGCGGCCGCATGAAGATGCGCTGGGGCTGGTGGTGGAGCGACAGCGCCTGGTGGAAGAACCCGCCCTCCTCCTGGAAGAAGAACAGCAACACCTGGTCGGCCGCCGAGAACCTGCGCAAGCACTTCGGGTACCGCCAGAAGTCCTACATCACGCAGACGTACAACCTCCGCGCGGGAGACATCCTGCTCTTCAAGTGGAAGGGCGACCCCCGCTATGATCACGCGGCGGTCGTGACCAGCAACAACCACGGCGCCATCAGGATCGCCCAGCACGGCTTCAACTCCCACGACACGCTGAGCTCGGTCATCGCCAGGAACCGGTCGAAGGGCACTCCCATCAGCAGCATCATCGCCATCCGGCCCGTGGGCGCGTAATGGTGCCGGCACCGGCCCTGCGGGCCCTCATCGTCGCCGCGCTGACCTTCGGCGTGCTGACCGGCTGCTCGAACTCGGACTACGACGCCGACGACGTGCGGTACGCCACCGGCTACGGCAACCACGAACCCCTGTCGGTGCTCGGGTACCCGAGCACCGGATCGCTGGGGATCACCCAAGAGGTGGTGTGGCGGCTCGCCGACGGGAACGCCGGTGAACTGGCCGGCCTCGCGGCCGACAAGGACGGCGGTTCTCCCGCGAAGACCGCCGAGAACTGGATCACGGCGTTCGGCAAGGGCGCCCGTGGAAAGGTGACCGCGGAGTTCTACGACGAGGGATCGGTCCGGCAGACCGTCGTGCTGTACTTCCACGACACCGGCCAGATCAAGCAGATCCAGGTCCGGGTGACGAACGGCGGCAACAAGGACTCGTGGCGCGTCGTCATGGCCGAGCCGGACCCCAAGGAAGCCGTTTCCGTGCTCCCTTGGGTACCGAAGAAGCCCGGCGAACTCGGTTCGAAGACTCCGCAATGAGCTGACCGGTACCGGCATGTGGAGAGGGGCGTCGCCCGCGTGGGAAACCACGCGGG
>NZ_JBHWJY010000105.1:0-26647 GCF_042731135.1 Streptomyces sp. NPDC059874 | reverse complement strand
GCGCGATGGACGTGCTCACGGCGCTGAGCTGCCTCGGCCTGATGGCGCTCGACCTGCCGGGCCTCGCGGCCGCCGACAACTCCCTCAACGGGCCGGCCGCCGCCGTGGTCCTCGCGCTCGGCTGCTCCACCCTGCTGGTGCGGCGCCGGATGCCCTGGATCTCGTACCTCGCCGCGCTGCTCTTCATCGGCTGGCTGCACGAACTGACCCTGATCCAGTTCGCGCTGTACTCGGTCGGCCGCTACCGAGGGCGCCGGGCCGGCGTCCTCGCCACGCTCGGGTACGTCGCCTTCGCGCTGTGCCTGTTCTGGTGCCTGCCGGGCTGGACCGAGGCCAAGCACGAGTCGCTCAGCGCCTTCCTCGGCCTGATCGTGCCCATCGGGGTGCTCGCCTCGGCCGTCGGCATCGCCGCCTACCGGCACGACCTGGTGGCGGAGCTCACCGCGCGACGGGCCGAGTCCGCCGTGCTCCAGGCCGTCCAGCAGGAGCGGACCTCGGTCGCCCGCGACGTCCACGACTTCGTCGGGCGGGAGTTGACCCTGCTGACGGTGCGCTCCGAGGTGCTGTCGGTGCGGTCGCGCGAGACGGCGTACGGATCAGATTTCGAGGAGCTCGCCGACACCGCGCGCCGGGCCCATCTCGTGCTCAACGAGATCATCGTGCAGCGCGGGGAGCGGGCCTCGACCCCGGGCGTGGACGGGCTGGCGGCCCTCGCGGAGGAGAGCGGGCGGGCGGGTTCGCCCGTACGGCTCGCCATGGATCCGGACGTGAACGGCCTGTCGCCGCTGCGGCAGGCAGCCGTGTACCGGGTGGTGCAGGAGTGCCTGACCAACGCGGCCAAGCACGCGCGCGGGGAGACCATCGACGTGTCGATCGCGGCGGACGGCCCGCAGTTGCGGATCGCCGTCACCAACCCGCTGCCCGCCCGCACCCCGAGCCGGGCCCCGGTCTCGGCGGGCTCGGGGACGGCGAGCATGTCCGAGCGCGTGCGCAGCCTGGGCGGAACCCTGACGGCGACGCGCACGGAGGACTCGTACGAGGTCGTGGCGACCCTGCCGAGGGGCTAGACGCGCGCCGGGGCCGGCAGGACGTTCAGGGTGTCCAGGTCCTCCACGCAGCGGCCGGAGCCGAGGGCCACGCAGTGCAGCGGGTTGTCGGCGACGAAGACCGGGATGCCCGTCGAGGAGGCCATCCGCAGGTCCAGGCCCGGGAGCAGCGCGCCGCCACCGGTCAGGACGATGCCGTGTTCCATCACGTCACCGGAGAGCTCCGGCGGGCACTCCTCCAGGGTGGTGCGCACCGCCGCGATGATCGCCTCGACCGGCTCGTCGAGCGCGGCCCGTACGTCCGGCGCGCTCAGGACGAGAGTCTGCGGCATGCCGCCGACCTTCTCCCGGCCGCGCACGATGAAGCTCCGGGTCTCCAGTTCGGGCTGGTCGGGCACGGGCCAGGCCGAGCCGATGGCCACCTTGACGTCCTCGGCGGTGCGTTCGCCGATGAGGAGGGCGTGCTCCTTGCGCACGTAGTCCATGATCGCCGCGTCCAGCCGGTCCCCACCGACGCGCAGCGACCGGGAGGTGACGATGCCGCCCAGCGAGATGACGGCGACCTCCGAGGTGCCGCCGCCGATGTCGACGACCATCGAGCCGCGCGGTTCGGCCACCGGCAGCCCGGCGCCGATCGCCGCGGCCATCGGTTCCTCGATCAGGTGCACGGTCTTGGCGCCGGCCCTGGTGGAGGCGTGGATGATGGCCCGTCGCTCGACCTGGGTGACGCCCGACGGTACGCAGATCACCATTCGGGTGCGGGGCCGGCGACCGGGAACGGCCTTGCGGACGAAGTGCCGGATCATCTCCTCGGCGGCCTCGTAGTCGCAGATCACCCCGTCCTTGAGGGGGCGGATGGCGGTGATGGAGCCGGGGGTGCGGCCGATGGTCTCCTTGGCCTCCGTCCCGACGGCCAGGGCGGTGGTGGTGCCCGCCTTCACGGCGACCACGGACGGCTCATTGAGGACGATTCCGTGCCCCCTCGCGTAGACCAGGGTGTTCGCGGTCCCCAGGTCTATCCCTATGTCGCGGCTGGATCCTGTCGTGTTGCTGCTGGCCTGCGGCATTTGTTCCCCTATCTCCTGCCCGCAAGGCTTGCATAACGATCAGGTCGCCCCGGCGGCCGAAGGTCCCGAAGCGCCCGGGTCGAAAGTCCCTCGGGTCCGCGTCCGTAGACTGGGCGTGTGAGTGAGCAGCAGCCCGAGAGCCACGACCGCGACGAGTTCGACGAGTTCGACCAGATCGTGGCGGAAGAGTCCGACCGCGACCCCGACCTGGCGGTGATCGAGGCCGGCAGCCGCACCCTGCGCACCCAGGCCGGACCGCCCCAGGGCGACCCGGTACCCGCCCGGCCCACCGACCCGGAGACCGCCAAGGCGCTGCTGGAGGTGGAGCAGGAGCTTTCC
Source organism: Streptomyces sp. NPDC059874 (assembly GCF_042731135.1). NCBI lineage: Bacteria > Bacillati > Actinomycetota > Actinomycetes > Kitasatosporales > Streptomycetaceae > Streptomyces > Streptomyces sp. NPDC059874. The sequence goes on along the minus strand of NZ_JBHWJY010000105.1, from coordinate 24,195 downwards.
ACGCGCTGGGGCGAGACCAAGCTGGAGCCGTCGGTCACGCGGATCGCGGCGCTGATGGACGTACTGGGCGAGCCGCAGCGCGCGTACCCGACCATCCACGTCACCGGGACCAACGGCAAGACCAGCACGGCCCGCATGATCGAGTGCCTGCTGAACGCCTTCGAGCTGCGCACCGGCCGGTACACGAGCCCCCACGTGCAGTCGATCACCGAGCGGATCAGCCTCGACGGCGCCCCGATCGACGCCGAGCGGTTCGTCGAGACGTACTACGACATCAAGCCGTACGTGGAGATGGTCGACTCCAACGAGGAGTTCCGGCTCTCGTTCTTCGAGGTGCTGACCGGGATGGCGTACGCGGCCTTCGCGGACGCCCCGGTCGACGCGGCCGTGATCGAGGTCGGCATGGGCGGCACCTGGGACGCGACCAACGTCATCGACGCCGCGGTCGCGGTGGTCACCCCGATCAGCCTCGACCACACCGACCGGCTCGGCTCCACCCCCGGCGAGATCGCCCTGGAGAAGGGCGGCGTCATCAAGCAGGGCGCGACCGTGATCCTGGCGCAGCAGCCGGTGGACGCGGCGCAGGCGCTGCTGAAGAAGTCCGTCGAGGTCGACGCGACCGTCGCCCGCGAGGGCATGGAGTTCGGCGTCGTCTCCCGCGAGGTCGCGGTCGGCGGGCAGCAGCTGACGCTGCGGGGCATGGGTGGCGAGTACGACGGCATCTTCCTGCCCCTGTACGGCGCGCACATGGCGCACAACGCGGCGGTGGCGCTGGCCGCCGTCGAGGCCTTCTTCGGGATCGGCCAGGAGGGCGCGCGGATCCTGGACCTGGAGACCGTGCAGCGGGCCTTCGCCTCGGTGACCTCGCCGGGCCGCATGGAGGTCGTGCGCCGCAGCCCGACCGTGGTGCTGGACGCGGCGCACAACCCGGCGGGCGCGGCGGCCACCGCAGACGCGGTCACCGAGTCGTTCGGCTTCAGCCGGCTGATCGGAGTCGTCGCCGCGAGCGAGGGCAAGGACGTCCGCGGGGTGCTGGAGGCGTTCGAGCCGATCTTCGCGGAGGTCGTGGTCACGCAGAACTCCAGCCACCGGTCGATGGACGCGGACGAGCTGGCCGCCATCGCCGTCGAGGTCTTCGGCGGGGACCGGGTGCAGGTGGAGCCGCGGCTGGACGACGCCCTGGAGGCGGCGATCACCCTGGCGGAGGAAGAGGCCGAGTTCGGAGGGGCCGGGGTCCTGGTGACCGGGTCCGTGATCACGGTGGGCGAGGCCCGCCTGCTGCTGAAGAGGGGCTGAGGAATGCGCACGCTGTGTGCGAGCACGCTGATCGGCGAGTTCTTCGTGATCGGCTTCGCGGGGCTGGTCGCGATGAAGGACCCGGACCTGACCCAGGCCACGGTCTGGACGGTGTGCGGGGTCGCGATGCTGCTCTCGGTGTTGCTGTGCGGGATGCTGTCGCGTCCCGGGGCGGTCCAGCTGGGCTGGGCGCTGCAGATCGGCCTGATCGCGAGCGGGTTCGTCGTCCCGACGATGTTCTTCCTCGGCGCGGTGTTCGCCGGACTGTGGTGGTGCTCGGTGCACTACGGCCGCAAGGTCGACGCGGCCAAGGCCCGCTGGGCGGCCATGGCGGAGGAATCCGCCGTGTGACCTGCGGTCCGCACCCCGTGCCCACGCGAAGCCCGGCCCGCCCGCCGGGTCGGCCCGGCCGCCCGGTCGGCCCGGCCGTCCGGGCAGCCCGTTCGGCCTGTCGGCGTGCCCGGCGCGCGCTCGGGCGGCCTGCCCGTCCGGCTCTGGCTGCCCGGCCTGCCCGGCCTGCTCGGCCGACCTGCCCGGCCTGCCCTGCCTGCCCTGCCTGCTCGGCCTGGCCTGCCTGCCTGGCCCGCCTGCCTGGCCTTGCCGGGCCGGCCGGCCCGTCTGGCCGGCCGGCCCGGCCGGCCTTGTCGGGTCGGCCTGCCCGGCGTGGTCGGGTCGGTGGGGGTCGCGTGGGGCCTCGGGTGGGCGGGGCCCGGGAGGGGCCGCCGCGCCGGGCCCGGGCCGTGAAAGCGGCCTCGCCGATCGGACAGGTCCGAACGGCCCTGTAGATTCGTCCTACCGCACCCGTATGCCGCAAGGAGCCCCAACATGACCCAGCGCACCCTCGTCATCCTCAAGCCCGACGCCGTCCGTCGCGGTCTGATCGGCGAGATCATCGGCCGCATCGAGCGGAAGGCCGGCTGGACCATCCCCGCCCTGGAGCTGCGCACGCTGGACCAGGAGACCCTTGAGGCGCACTACGGCGAGCACAAGGGCAAGCCGTTCTACGAGCCCCTCATGGGCTTCATGGCGAGCGGCCCGGCCGTCGTCCTGGTGGTCGAAGGGGAACGTGCGATCGAGGGTGTCCGCCAGCTGGCCGGACCCACCGACCCGATCGCCGCGGCGCCCGGCTCCATCCGGGGGGACTTCGGCACCATCGTGCGGGAGAACCTGATCCACGCCTCGGACTCCGAGGAGTCCGCGGAGCGGGAGCTGAAGCTCTTCTTCCCCTCGCTCTGAGTACTCTTTCCTGACGCGACATCAGCCAAATAGCGCTCACCACCTGGGGCGACCGAAGTAATTTCGGTCGCCCTTCGGTATTTCGGGGCGCGAGCGGGAACGCCTGGGCAAGACCCGTCGTCACCTCCAAGGGGGCGGGTTTCCGATCCGGCGGGATTGCCGGAGTCCCGTCGCGCGGTCTCCGGACTCGCGGCACTACGATGGGGCCTCCACCCACACACCCACTCGCCGACCTGACAGCAGCCGCTATCAACTGGAAGGCCAGACGCTCCTCATGGGGAACAAGGGGAACAACATGTCGTTCATCGGCCGTGACATGGCGATCGACCTCGGGACCGCCAACACGCTGGTGTACGTGAGGGGCCGGGGGATCGTCCTGAACGAGCCGTCCGTGGTCGCCATCAACACGAACACCGGTGGCATCCTGGCGGTCGGCTCCGAGGCGAAGAAGATGATCGGGCGCACCCCCGGGAACATCGTCGCCGTACGGCCCCTCAAGGACGGCGTGATCGCCGACTTCGAGATCACGGAGCGCATGCTCCGTTACTTCATCCTCAAGATCCACAAGCGCCGCTACCTGGCCCGCCCGCGCGTCGTGGTCTGCGTGCCCTCCGGCATCACGGGAGTCGAGCGGCGCGCCGTCATCGAGGCGTCCACGCAGGCCGGCGCCCGTCAGGTGCACATCATCGAGGAGCCCATGGCCGCCGCCATCGGCTCGGGCCTGCCCGTCCACGAAGCCACCGGCAACATGGTCGTGGACATCGGCGGCGGCACCACCGAGGTGGCCGTCATCTCCCTCGGCGGAATCGTCACGGCGCAGTCGATCCGGGTGGCCGGCGACGAGCTCGACAACGCGATCATCCAGCACATCAAGAAGGAGTACTCGCTCCTCCTCGGTGAGCGGACCGCCGAGCAGATCAAGATCACCATCGGGTCGGCGTACGACCTCGACAAGGACGAGCACACCGAGATCCGCGGCCGCGACCTGGTCTCCGGCCTGCCCAAGACGGTCGTCATCTCGGCCGCCGAGGTGCGCAAGGCCATCGAGGAGCCCGTCAACGCCATCGTCGACGCCGTCAAGACCACCCTCGACAAGTGCCCGCCGGAGCTCTCCGGCGACATCATGGACCGCGGCATCGTCCTGACCGGCGGCGGCGCCCTGCTGCGCGGCCTCGACGAGCGACTGCGCCGCGAGACGGGCATGCCGATCCACATCGCCGAGGACCCGCTCGACTCCGTGGCGCTCGGCTCCGGCAAGTGCGTCGAGGAGTTCGAGGCCCTCCAGCAGGTCCTCGACGCCCAGCCCCGTCGCTGATCCGTCGCTGACACACACCCCTTCCTGTCGGAGGGGCCATGCGGAACACACAAGGATCCGCCGTACGGGTGCTACCGGGCCCGTGCGGCGGATCGTTGATATACAGGCAAAAGAGAATTTCGACGAGGAAGGCACGGCCGCCGCACGTGAGGGACACACGAGAAAGCCGGCTGCTCCTGGTGCTTCTGATCGCCATCGCGTTCGCATTGATCACGGTGGACATCAGGGCAGGCGAGGAGTCGCCGGTCGACGGTGCCCGGCAGGCCGCCGCAGCGGTCTTCGGCCCCGTCGAGAAGGGCGTGGCGACGGCCGTCGACCCGGTCGCCAACGCCATAGGGGCGGTACGGGACTCCGGGAGCCGGCACAACCGCATCGCCACGCTGGAGCGGGAGAACGCGGCCCTGAAGGCCAAGCTCGGCAGCGACGACCAGACCCGCAGCCGCATCCGCGAACTCGACGAGATGCTCAAGCGCGCGGGCGCCGGACAGTACGGCATCAAGGGCGCCGAGGTCATCGCCATAGGCGCGGCCCAGGGCTTCTCCTGGACCGTCACCATCGACGCCGGCAGCAAGGACGGCATCGAGCGCGACATGACCGTCCTCAACGGGGACGGCCTCGTCGGCCGCGTCACCACCGTCGGCCCCGACACCGCCACCGTCGTCCTCGCCAACGACCCCGACTTCACCGTCGGCACCCGCCTGGAGAAGACCGGCGAACTCGGCTTCGCCACCGGCCAGGGCGACCGGGCCCTGTCCGTCCAGATGCTCAACGGCAAGGCCAAGGTCAACCCCGGCGACCGGCTCGTCACCTTCGGCTCGCGCGGCAACAAGCCCTTCGTGCCCGGTGTGCCGATCGGCGAGGTCATCAAGGTCGACTCCTCCCGCGGCGACCTGACCCGCACCGTATGGGTGCGTCCCTTCGTCGGCTTCTCGCGGCTGGACATCGTCGGCGTCGTCGTGATGCCGCCGCGCGAGGACCCGCGCGACGCCGTCCTGCCGCCCAAGCCCGAAGCCCCCAAGCCCACCCCGACCGTCACCGTCACGGTCACCCCGTCGTCGTCCGCCACCGTGCCCGGCAAGCCGGAAGACGAGTAGGAGCAGACCGCCCATGCCCTTCAACCGGATCCTGCTCTCGGCCACGCTCGTCGTGGTCGCCCTCGTCGTCCAGGTCTCCGTCCTGGGCCGGCTCCAACTGCCCGGCGCCGTACCCGACCTGGTGCTGCTCACCGTCGTCGCCCTCGCACTCGTGTACGGGCACGTCAGCGGCGCCCTCATCGGCTTCTCCGCCGGCCTCCTCGCCGACCTGGCCCCGCCCGCCGACCACGCCGCCGGACGGTACGCGCTCGTCCTGTGCGTCATCGGCTACATGGTCGGCCTGGTCCGCCCCGACAGCGGGCGGTTCCGTTCCGCCTGGGGCCCCATGCTCACCGTCGTGGCCGCCGCGATCGGCTCCACCCTGCTCTACGCGGGCGTGGGCGCCCTCGTCGGCGACACCGCCGCCCGCCACGTGGGTCTGACCGGGCTGCTGTTCACCGCGACCCTCTACGACCTGCTCCTCGCGCCCTTCACCGTGCCGTTCATCATGGCCCTGGCCCGGCGCGCCGAGAACGACCCGATGGCCGTCGAGGCCGGCGGCGGCCCCGCCAACAAGGCCGCCGACGTCTCCGCCGGCTGGCTGGCCGGTGGCACCGGCCTGCGCATCGGCAGCCAGCGCGGCGGCCTGCGCCTGAAGACCGCACGCTCCCGCGCCAACAAGGCAGGCCGCATAAAGGGCATCAAGGCAGTCAAGGGTGTGAAGAGCGTCAAGAAGCTGTAGGGAGGAGCAGGCGTGAGCAACGTTCCGGAGACCGGCCGCACCTCCCGGGTGCAGATCAGGCTCATCATCATCCAGGTGCTCGTCTGCTCGATGTTCCTCACCCTCGGCGGCCGGCTCTGGTACCTGCAGATCCGCAACGGCGACGAGTACTACCACGAGGCGAGGAGCAACCACGTCCAGCGGGTCGTCCAGCCCGCCGTGCGCGGTTCCGTCCTCGACGCCCGCGGGGTCCCGCTCGCCGACAACGAGACCCGCCTGGTCGTCTCCGCCAGCCGCACGGCGCTGATGAAGATGAAGGATCGGGGCAAGGCCGTCATGACCCGCCTCGCCGACGTCCTCGACATGACCCCCAAGGAGGTCATGGAGAAGGTCCGCCTCTGCGACTCCGAGACCCCCGCGCCCTGTTGGAACGGCTCCCCGTACCAGCCGATCCCGATCACCCTCGAAGCCACCACGCAGCAGGCGCTGCAGCTCCGCGAACGCCCCGAGGACTTCCCCGGCATCACCGCGGAGCCCACCGCCGTCCGCCGCTACCCGGCACCCGGCGGGGCCCGCACCTCGCAAGTGCTCGGCTACCTCTCGCCGGTCACCGACGACGAGATCCAGAAGGCCAAGGACACCGACTCGCCGCACCTGCGCTCCGACCAGGTCGGCCGCTCCGGGATCGAACGCACGTATGACAAGCAGTTGCGCGGCAAGGCGCAGGTCACCTCGTACGAGGTCGACAACCTCGGCCGGGTCATGCACCAGACCCAGTCCGACCCCGGCATCCCCGGATCCACCCTCGTCACCAGCATCGACGCCCGGGTCCAGGCCGTCGCCGAGTTCGAGCTCCAGGCGGCGATGAAGACCGTCCGCCAGGAGACCGACAAGATCACCGGGCGCAAGTACGAGGCCGACTCGGGCGCCGTCGTCGTCATGGAGGCCAAGACCGGCCGCGTCGTCGCGATGGCCTCCCAGCCCGACTACGACCCCAACGCCTGGGTCGGCGGAATCTCCGCCAAGGACTACGCGGGCCTCACCAGCAAGAACTCCAACTACCCGCTGCTCAACCGGGCCATCCAGGGCCAGGCCCCCGCGGGCTCCATCTTCAAGGTCGTGTCGGCGAGCGCGGCCGTGCGGGCCGGCTACGCCTTCGACGACAAGTACAACTGCAGCGCCTCCTACAGCATGGGCAACCGCAGCTTCGCGAACTTCGAGTCCAAGGGGCACGGCCCCATCACCCTCGCCGAGGCCCTCAAGTTCTCCTGCAACACCGTCTTCTACGCCCTCGGGCACAAGGAGTGGCAGCGCGACGGCGGCCTCAAGCCCAAGAAGGACGCCCACGACTGGTTCTACCGCACCGCCCGCGAATTCGGCCTCGGCTCCGAGACCGGGATCGACCTGCCGAACGAGGTCACCGGCCGCATCCCCGACCGCCGGTGGAAGAAGAACTTCTGGGCGGCCAACAAGGACTCCTGGTGCAAGCAGGGCAAGAAGGGCGGCACCTACGTCGAGCAGATCGCCTACGAGAGCTGCCTCGAAGGCAACCAGCTGAAGGCGTTCGACAGCATCAACTTCGCCATCGGCCAGGGCGACGTCCTCGTCACGCCCATCCAGATGGCCACCGCGTACTCCGCCATCAGCAACGGAGGCACGCTCTTCGACCCCACCGTCGGCAAGGCCGTCATCAGCCCCGACGGCAAGCGCATCCAGATGATCAAGCCCAGGTCCCACGGCAGGCTGCCGATCGACGCCAAGACCATCGGCAACCTCGACAAGGGCCTGCGCATGGTCGTCGAGCCCGGCGGCACCGCCGCCTGGCGGTTCGGCGGCTGGCCGCTCGACAAGATCCCGATGCGGGCCAAGACCGGCACCGCCCAGGTCTACGGCAAGCAGACCACTTCGTGGCTGGCGACCTACACCGACGACTTCACCATCGTCATGACGATCTCCCAGGGCGGCACCGGCTCCGGGGCCTCAGGCCCCGCCGTCCGCAACATCTACAACGCCATCTACGGCCTCGACATGGAAGGCAAGCAGGACCTGAAGAAGGCCCTGCTGCTGAAGCCCGAGGCGAAACTGCCCAGGATCCGCCCCGACGGCTCCATCGACTCCCCCGAGATCCGGCCGTACGTGCCGCCGTCCCCGGAGGAGCCGGCGCCGCCCGCGCTCGCCGGACCGCCCGCCGCGCGCCCCGCCCAGCACGACTGAGGACCCGAACCGCCATGCAGACCGCCAACAAGTTCTCCGTCTCCCGGTACGCGCCCGAGCGCGGGGCGATGGCCAGGCTCACCGCCCGCGATTCTGTGGTGCGCCGGCTCGACTGGCCGATACTCCTGTCGTCCCTCGCGCTGTCCTTCATCGGCGCCCTGCTGGTGTGGTCGGCGACCCGCAACAGGACCGCGCTGAACCAGGGGGACCCGTACTACTTCCTGGCCCGGCACGCCCTGAACACCGGCATCGGCCTCGTCCTGATGATCGGCACCATCTGGCTCGGCCACCGCACCCTGCGCGGTGCGGTGCCGATCCTCTACGGGCTCTCGCTCCTGCTGATCCTCGCCGTGCTCACCCCGCTCGGCGCCACCATCAACGGCGCCCACGCGTGGATCGTGATCGGCGGCGGATTCTCCCTCCAGCCCTCCGAGTTCGTGAAGATCACGATCATCCTGGTCATGGCGGTGCTGCTGGCCACCCGGGTCGACGCGGGTGACCTCACGCACCCCGACCACCGCACCGTCGTCAAGGCGCTCTGCCTGGCCGCCGCCCCGATGGGCATCGTCATGCTGATGCCCGACCTCGGCTCCGTCATGGTCATGGTCGTCATCGTGCTCGGCGTGCTCCTGGCCTCCGGCGCATCCAACCGCTGGGTGCTGGGCCTGCTCGGCTCCGGCGTGGCCGGCGCCGTCCTGATCTGGCAGCTCGGCGTCCTCGACGAGTACCAGATCAACCGCTTCGCCGCCTTCGCCAACCCCGAGCTCGACCCCGCCGGCGTCGGCTACAACACCAACCAGGCGCGCATCGCGATCGGCTCCGGAGGGCTGACCGGCTCGGGGCTCTTCAAGGGCTCGCAGACCACCGGCCAGTTCGTCCCCGAGCAGCAGACCGACTTCGTCTTCACCGTCGCGGGGGAGGAGCTGGGCTTCGTCGGGGCCGGGCTGATCCTCTTCCTCCTGGGCGTCGTCCTCTGGCGCGCCTGCATGATCGCCCGCGAGACCACCGAGTTGTACGGGACGATCGTGTGCGCCGGGATCATCGCCTGGTTCGCCTTCCAGTCCTTCGAGAACATCGGCATGACCCTCGGGATCATGCCGGTGGCCGGCCTTCCGCTGCCGTTCGTCTCGTACGGAGGCTCGTCGATGTTCGCGGTGTGGGTGGCCATCGGACTACTGCAGTCGATCAAGGTGCAGCGGCCGTTGTCGGCCTGATGTCGCCCCGTTCCCCCGTTCACCCTGCCGACGTGATCCGTTCAGGACTAAGTTCGGTCTATGGCGGACACGAAGCGCGAAATCGAGCGGAAATTCGAGTTCATCAAGGGTAAGAGCCCCAGGCGCGGGGTGCCGGACCTGACGGGCACGGCCGGAATCACGGCCGTCTCCGACCAGGGCACCGTCGACCTCGACGCCGTCTACTACGACACCCCCGACCAGCGGCTCGCCGCCGACGGTCTCACCCTGCGGCGCAGAACGGGCGGCGCGGACGCGGGCTGGCACCTCAAACTGCCCGTGTCCCCGGGAGTGCGCGACGAGATCGGGGTCGCGCTCAGCGACACCGTCCCGCCCTCGCTGGCGGCGCTCCTGCGCTCCCGCGTGCGCCGCGCCGGACTGGAGCCGCAGGTCCGGCTCCTCTCTTCCCGCAGCATCAGCCACCTCCTCGACGCCGACGGCGCCCTGCTCGCGGAACTGAGCACCGACGAGGTCCTGGCCGAGCGGGGCGAAGCCACCGCCTCCTGGACCGAGGTCGAGGTGGAACTCGCCGACGGGGTCGACCCCGGGCTCCTCGACGCGGTCGAGAAGGCCTTCCGCAAGGCCGGACTCAAAGTCTCCGACGCCCCCTCGAAGCTCGCGCGGGCCCTGGCCGAAACCGGCACCGCGCCCCCGGCCCGGCCTGGGGACGACCGTGCCGACGGCACGGCGGGCGCGTACGTCCTGGCGTACCTGCGCGAACAGCGCGACGGCCTGATCGCGCACGACCCGGCCGTACGGCGGAACCTGCCGGACTCCGTCCACCAGATGCGGGTCGCCACCCGCCGGCTCCGCAGCGCCTTCAAGACGTACCGCAAGGTGTTGGACCGCGACGTCACCGATCCGGTGGGCGAGGAGCTGCGCTGGCTCGCCGCCGAGCTGGGGGTGGACCGCGACCAGGAGGTCCTGCGGGAAAGGATCGCGGCCCATCTCGACGAACTGCCCGACACACTGCTCCTGGGCCCGCTCCACAGCCGCCTGCGCATCTGGGACACCACCTGCCGCACCGAGTCGCGGCGGCAGGCCCTGGCCGCACTCGACAGCGAGCGCCACCTCGCCCTGCTGGACTCCCTCGACGCACTGCTGGCGGCTCCTCCGCTCCTCAAGGCCGCTGCCCGGCCCGCCGAGAGCGTCCTGCCGAAGGCCGTGCTGCGCGACTACGAGCGCCTCGCCGGCCGGGTCGACAAGGCGCTCGCCCTCGAAGAGGGCCACAAGCGCGACTTGGCCCTGCACGACGCCCGCAAGGCCGCCAAGCGCGCCCGCTACGCGGCGGAGGCGGCCGTGCCCGCACTCGGCAAACCGGCCAAGCGCCTGGCCAAGGCCATCAAGGCGGTCCAGAGCCTGCTCGGCGACCACCAGGACAGCGTGGTCGCCCGCGAAGCCCTGCGCGGCCTCGCCGTCCAGGCGGCGGGCGCCGGCGAGTCCGCCTTCACCTGGGGCGTGCTCTACGCCCGCGAGGAGGCTGTCGCCGAGCGCCGGGAAAGGGAGCTTCCGGACATCTGGGCCGATGCCTCGGACCCGGAGCTGCGGGCCGCACTGGAATGATCACGAGGGTGGGGGCGGCTGAGCCTCGGGGTACGCTTGAGAGCTGCCCCCTGCCCGCTTCACGAAAGTCGCGTGATGACCGAGTCGGTCTTCCCTCAGCTTGAGGCCCTGCTTCCGCATGTGCAGAAGCCCATCCAGTACGTCGGCGGTGAGCTCAACTCCACCGTGAAGCCGTGGGAGTCCTGCGACGTTCGCTGGGCTCTCATGTACCCGGACGCGTACGAAGTCGGGCTGCCCAACCAGGGCGTCATGATCCTGTACGAAGTGCTCAACGAGCGCGAGGGCGTCCTCGCCGAGCGCACCTACAGCGTCTGGCCCGACCTCGAAGAACTGATGCGCGAGCACAAGGTGCCGCAGTTCACCGTGGACAGCCACCGCCCCGTCTCGGCCTTCGACGTGTTCGGCCTGTCCTTCTCCACGGAGCTGGGCTACACCAACATGCTCACGGCCCTGGACCTCGCGGGCATCCCGCTGGAGGCCAGGAACCGCACGGTCGACCACCCGATCGTCCTCGCGGGCGGCCACGCGGCCTTCAACCCCGAGCCGATCGCGGAGTTCATCGACTGCGCGGTCATCGGCGACGGCGAGCAGGCCGTCCTCGACATGACCGAGATCATCCGCACCTGGAAGGCCGAGGGGCGGCCGGGCGGGCGCGAGGAAGTCCTGTTCCGGCTGGCCAAGACCGGCCAGGTCTACGTGCCGGGCTTCTACGACGTCGACTACCTGCCGGACGGCCGCATCGCGCGCGTCGCACCGAACAAGTCCGGCGTTCCCTACCGCGTGTCCAAGCACACGGTCATGGACCTCGACGAGTGGCCGTACCCCAAGCAGCCCCTGGTCCCGCTCGCCGAGACCGTCCACGAGCGGATGTCCGTGGAGATCTTCCGCGGCTGCACCCGCGGCTGCCGTTTCTGCCAGGCCGGCATGATCACGCGCCCCGTGCGGGAGCGAAGCATCACCGGCATCGGCGAGATGGTGGAGCGCGGGCTCAAGGCCACGGGCTTCGAGGAGGTCGGCCTCCTCTCCCTCTCCTCGGCGGACCACACCGAGATCGCCGACATCGCCAAGGGCCTCGCGGACCGCTACACGGACGACAAGGTGGGCCTGTCCCTGCCGTCGACCCGCGTGGACGCCTTCAACGTGGACCTGGCGAACGAGCTGACCCGCAACGGGCGCCGCTCCGGCCTGACCTTCGCCCCCGAGGGCGGCTCCGAGCGCATGCGCAAGGTCATCAACAAGATGGTCTCGGAAGAGGACCTGATCCGCACGGTCTCCACCGCGTACGGCAACGGCTGGCGCCAGGTGAAGCTGTACTTCATGTGCGGCCTGCCGACCGAGACCGACGAGGACGTGCTCCAGATCGGCGACATGGCGGTCAACGTCATCGCCAAGGGCCGTGAGGTCTCGGGCCAGAACGACATCCGCTGCACCGTCTCGATCGGCGGCTTCGTCCCCAAGCCGCACACCCCCTTCCAGTGGGCGCCGCAGCTGTCGGCCGAGGAGACGGACGCCCGCCTGGGCAAGCTCCGCGACAAGATCCGCGGCGACAAGAAGTACGGCCGCTCCATCGGCTTCCGCTACCACGACGGAAAGCCGGGCATCGTCGAGGGCCTCCTCTCGCGCGGCGACCGCCGCATCGGCGACGTGATCCGCGCGGTCTACGAGTCGGGCGGCCGCTTCGACGGCTGGCGCGAGCACTTCTCGTACGACCGCTGGATGGAGGCGGCGGAGAAGACGCTGCCGAAGTACGGCGTGGACGTCGCCTGGTACACGACGCGCGAGCGCACGTACGAGGAGGTCCTGCCCTGGGACCACCTGGACTCCGGTCTCGACAAGGACTGGCTCTGGGAGGACTGGCAGGACGCCCTCGACGAGACCGAGGTCGACGACTGCCGCTGGACGCCGTGCTTCGACTGCGGCGTGTGTCCCCAGATGCAGACCGAGATCCAGATCGGCCCCACCGGCAAGAAGCTGCTGCCGCTGTCCGTGGTGAAGTAATTCGGTCCGAGCAGGACACACGAAAGGGCCCCGACCGCAACGGTCGGGGCCCTTTCGTGTGTCCTTAGCCGCATGGAGAGCCGCATGGAGATCGAGAAGCAGCAGCCCGGGTACGACGGCGACGGCTGTCTGGTGGGGGTCCTGCGGATACCCGTGAAGATCGTGGCGGTGTTGGTCGTACTGCCCGTACGGGTGGTGTGGGACCTGCTCGTCGCCTTCGGGCGCCTGCTGCGGCGCCACGTGCTCGCGCCGCTGTGGACGTACGTCCTGGAACCGGTGCTGCGCGGGCTCGCCTGGACGGTCGTGACGCTGCTCAAGCTCGTCTTCGTCTGGCCGTGGGTGGGGTTGTGGCGGTACGTCCTGGTGCCGGCGGGGCGCGGGATCGAGTGGGCGGCCTCCGGGCTGAACGCGTACGTGCTCGCGCCCGTCGGCCGCGCGGTGTACGCGTACGTGCTGCGCCCGCTGGGCACCGCCCTGGCCTGGCTGGGGCACGGTGGCATGCGGTACCTGCTCGCGCCGCTGGCCAAGGGCGGCAGGTGGCTCGGGTGGCTGCTGGGCATGCTCCTCTTCGTCTGGCCCTGGGTGGGGCTGTGGCGCTACGCGCTGCGGCCGGTCCTGCTGGGGCTCGGGTGGCTGGCGCAGGTGCTCTACCGGTACGTGCTCACCCCGATCGGGCAGGGCTGCGCATGGCTGGTGGAGATGCTGTACCGGTACGTGCTCACCCCGATCGGGCACGGCTTCGTATGGCTGGTGAAAGCGATCCACGGCTACCTGCTGCGGCCCGTCGGGCTGGGCCTCGTGTGGCTGGCGCGCGGGTTCCACCGGTACGTGCTCACGCCGTTGGGGCAGGTCCTCGTCTGGGCCTGGTACGTCGCCGGGGTGATCACGGGGACGCTGTGGCGGGGGCTCAAGTGGGTCGGGTGGGTGTTCGTCGGGTGGCCCGCGTCGCGGGTGTACCGGTACGTCCTGACCCCGGTCGGGCATCTCGCCCGTGACGTGTGGCGAACGGTGCGCGCCACCGTGCGGGAGGTCCGCGCCGAGCTGGGCAGGGCGCTGTTCGGTACTCCTCCCCGGGAACCGGCGAGGTCACGGGCGCGTACTCTGGGTAGTACGACAGCCGCCGACGCGGCACCCGCTGACGAGATCTCCCTGCGCGAACGGCAGGGGTGAGCCGGAGCGGGTCGACAGACCTCAGGGCGACGCGCGAGCCGCGGAGCCCCGCACAAGGAGAAGAACCACTGGGCAAGCGACAGCCCGAAGGCCCGCCTCCCGCACCGGTGGTGCAGCGCATTCGACTGCGCTACACCAAGCGCGGACGCCTCCGGTTCACCAGCCACCGTGACTTCCAGCGCGCGTTCGAGCGGGCCCTGCGCCGCGCCGACGTGCCGATGGCGTACTCGGCGGGCTTCACCCCGCACCCGCGCGTCTCGTACGCGAACGCGGCCCCGACCGGGACCGGCAGCGAGGCCGAGTACCTGGAGATCGCCCTCGCCGCGCCCCGCGACCCCGAGAAGCTGCGCGAGCTGCTCGACGAGTCGATGCCGACCGGCCTCGACATCATCGACGCCGTCGAGGCCCGCACGTCCGGCCTCGCGGACCGGCTGACCGCCTCCGTGTGGGAGCTGCGCCTGGACGGCGTGGAGCCCGCCGAGGCCGAGCGGGCCGTGGAGGCCTTCCTCGCCGCCGAGACGGTGGAGGTGCAGCGCCGGACCAAGAACGGCATGCGGACCTTCGACACCCGCGGTGCCGTGGTGAGCCTCGAGGCGCTTCCTTCCGCTGGTGATAGGCCGCTGGACAGTGCCTGTGCGATACTGCGGCTGGTTGTTCGGCATTTGACACCTGCCGTGCGACCCGACGACGTCCTGTCCGGTCTCCGAGCTGTGGCCGACCTGGCGCCGCCGGTCCCCTCTGCGGTGACCAGGCTGGCGCAGGGGCTCTTCGACGAGGAGTCCGGCACGGTGACCGACCCGCTCGCGCCCGACCGCGAGGCTGTCACGGCCGCCCCACCCACGGCCGCCGTAGCCGCCGACGCGAAGGCGCCGGAAGGTCCCGCCGCGTAGGGATCGTCGTCGTCGCGCAGCCCTGGCACTCGGGAGCCACCTGGGTCGGGCCGCGCACAGACCTGAAGACTTCCGCCAGGCCGTACGGACAACACGTACGGAACCGGCGGCCATGGACTACAGCTCCCGTGTGGCGAACGCGCCCCGGAGGCCGGTTCCGCGTTCATCGCGCGGAGCCGAGCCGGACCGGATGTCAGCCGCGGCGCCCGGGAGCGTGACGGGAGAACCGCCCGCAATGCTCAACAACGAAAACGACACCACCAACAACAACAGCCCGAGCGACAACCTGCCTCCGCGCAGGCGTCGCCGCGCAGCTTCCCGGCCGGCCGGTCCGCCCGGTGCGACCGCCGCCGAGACCACCCCGGTGACCGAGGCCGCTCCGGCCCCGGAGGCCGCTCCTGAGGCCGCCCCCGCACCCCGTGCCCGTCGCCGCGCGACCCGCGCCGTGGCCGCGCCGGCCGCCGAGGCCGCCCCGGTCGTGGTGGAGGCTCCGGCCGCCGCCGTTCCCGTGGTCGAGGAGCCCGCCGCTCCCGCGCCGCGTGCCCGTCGCCGTGCCACGCGCGCCGTCACCGCCCCGGAGGCTCCGGCCGCCGAGGCCGCTCCGGTCGCCGAGGCCGCTCCGGTCGCCGAGGAGGAGGCTCCGGCCGCTCCCGCCCCCCGTGCCCGTCGCCGTGCGACCCGCGCCGTGGCCGCGCCGGCCGCCGAGGCCGCCCCCGTCGTGGTGGAGGAGCCCGTCGCCGCTCCCGTGGTCGAGGAGCCCGCCGCTCCCGCGCCGCGTGCCCGTCGCCGTGCCACCCGCGCCGTCACCGCCCCGGCCGCCGAGGTCGCGGAGACCGTCGAGGCCGTCGAGGCCCCCGTGGCCGAGGCTCCGGCCGCCGTCGTGGTCGAGGAGCCCGCCGCTCCCGCGCCGCGTGCCCGTCGCCGTGCCACCCGCGCCGTCACCGCCCCGGAGGCCCCCGCCGCCGAGGCCGTCGTCGAGGCCCCCGTCGCGGAGGAGGCCCCCAAGGCCGCCGCCCGGACCTTCACCGTCGCCGACGCGCTGGACTCCCCGAAGCGCGGCGGCCGCCGTCGCGCCACCCGTTCCACCACCGCGGCCGCCCCGGCGCAGCCCGTCGCCCAGCCCGCCGAGAGCGCCGAGCCCGCCGCCCCGGCGCCGGCCCGGGCCGCCCGCCGCGCCGCGCGTCCCGCCGTGGCCACCTTCCAGGCCCCGGTCTTCGCCGAGCCGATGTTCCAGACCCCGGAGACCGCCGCCATGGCCGCGGCCGCCGCTCGGGCCGCCGCCCCGGTCGAGGAGGTCGAGGAGGAGGAGCTCGAAGCCGAGGTCGTCGAGACCGAGGTCGCCCCCGCCCCGCAGCCGGCCGGCCGTCGCCGCCGCCGTGGCCGCGCCGCCGCCGAGGCCGCGCCCGTCGCCGAGACCGCGCCGGTCTCCCTCCCCGAGGTGCTCGCTGAGGAGGAGCCCGAGGCCGAGCTGGAGGAAGAGGCCGCCGAGTTCGAAGAGGGCGACGAGTCGGGCGAGCGTCCGTCGCGCCGCCGCCGTCGCGGTGGCCGTCGCCGCCGCCGTGGCGAGGCCGCCGACCTCGACGAGTCCGCCGAGGAAGAGGCCGAGGCCGAGGCCGCCGAGCAGGAGGCCGAGGAAGAAGAGGCCGCCGAGTACGACGAGGCCGAAGAGGCCGCCCTCGGCTCCAGCTCCAGCCGTCGTCGTCGCCGTCGTCGCCGCCGTAGCGGTGAGCCCGCCGACGTCACCGCCGAGGCCGGTGAGGACGAGGGCGTGCGTACCGTCGTCAAGGTCCGCGAGCCCCGCCCGGCCCGCGAGAAGGCCGAGCCGTCCGACGAGGTCCAGTCCATCAAGGGCTCGACCCGCCTGGAGGCGAAGAAGCAGCGCCGCCGCGAAGGCCGCGAGCAGGGCCGCCGCCGCGTGCCGATCATCACCGAGGCCGAGTTCCTGGCCCGCCGTGAGGCCGTCGAGCGCGTGATGGTCGTCCGTCAGTCCGGCGAGCGCACCCAGATCGGCGTCCTCGAGGACAACGTGCTCGTCGAGCACTACGTCAACAAGGAAGAAGCCACCTCGTACGTCGGCAACGTCTACCTGGGCAAGGTCCAGAACGTGCTGCCGTCGATGGAGGCCGCCTTCATCGACATCGGCAAGGGCCGCAACGCGGTCCTGTACGCCGGTGAGGTCAACTTCGAGGCGCTCGGCATGGCCAACGGGCCGCGCCGCATCGAGTCCGCCCTGAAGTCCGGCCAGTCGGTCCTCGTGCAGGTCACCAAGGACCCGATCGGCCACAAGGGCGCCCGCCTGACCAGCCAGGTGTCTCTGCCCGGCCGTTACCTGGTCTACGTGCCCGAGGGCTCGATGACCGGTATCAGCCGCAAGCTGCCCGACACCGAGCGCGCGCGCCTGAAGACCATCCTCAAGAAGATCGTCCCCGAGGACGCGGGCGTCATCGTGCGCACCGCCGCCGAGGGTGCGAGCGAGGACGAGCTGCGCCGCGACGTCGAGCGTCTGCAGGCCCAGTGGGAGGACATCCAGAAGAAGTCGAAGCAGATCTCGACCTCTTCGCCGAGCCTGCTGTACGGCGAGCCGGACATGACCGTCCGCGTCGTGCGCGACATCTTCAACGAGGACTTCTCGAAGGTCATCGTCAGCGGTGACGGCGCCTGGGAGACCATCCACGGCTACGTGAGCCACGTGGCCCCGGACCTGGCCGACCGGCTGTCGCGCTGGACCTCCGAGGTCGACGTCTTCGCGACGTACCGGATCGACGAGCAGCTCGCCAAGGCGCTCGACCGCAAGGTGTGGCTGCCCTCGGGCGGCTCGCTTGTGATCGACAAGACCGAGGCGATGATCGTCATCGACGTCAACACCGGCAAGTTCACCGGTCAGGGCGGCAACCTCGAGGAGACCGTCACCAGGAACAACCTGGAGGCGGCCGAGGAGATCGTGCGCCAGCTGCGGCTGCGCGACCTCGGTGGCATCGTCGTCATCGACTTCATCGACATGGTCCTGGAGTCCAACCGCGACCTGGTGCTGCGGCGCATGCTGGAGTGCCTGGGCCGCGACCGCACCAAGCACCAGGTGGCCGAGGTCACCTCGCTGGGCCTGGTCCAGATGACCCGCAAGCGGGTGGGCCAGGGCCTGCTGGAGTCCTTCTCCGAGACCTGCGTCCACTGCAACGGCCGCGGCGTCATCGTGCACATGGAGACCCCGACCGCGATCGGCGGCGGTGGCAACGGCGGCAAGCGCGCCAAGCGCCGCGGCGGCCGGGCGGAGTTCGACCAGCACGACCACGAGATCGAGACGGTCGAGGCGGAGGGCTTTGAATCCGAGGCCGAGGTGGCCGCGGAGATCGCGGCGCCGGTCGCGCTGCCGGAGCCGGAGTTCGTCGCGGGCGAGGAGCTGTACAGCAGCCCGGCCGAGGCCGAGGCCGCCGCGGGCCTGAGCGGCCGCCGCAACCGGCGCCGTGCCACCCGCAAGGCGACCGCCCCGGCGGGCGCCCCGCGCGGCGCGGTCCCGACGCAGACCCCGGTGGCCGAGCCCGCCGAGGCGGAGCCGGTGACCGAGCCCGCCGACACCGTCCTGGAGCCGGCCGCCGAGGTCGTCGCCCAGGCCGAGGCCGAGGTCGAGCTCGTCGCGGAGCCGGTGGTGGAGGAAGCCCCCAAGGGCCGGACCCGTCGCCGTGCGACCCGTAAGGCCACCGCCCCGGCGGGTGCCCCGGCGCCCGTGGCCGAGGTGGCCCCGGAGCCCGAGCCGGAGCCGGTCGTCGTGCCGGAGCCCGAGCCGGTCGTCGAGGCCGTCGTCGAGGCCGAGCCCGAGCCGGTAGCCGAGCCGGTGGTCGAGGCCCCCGTGGCCGAGGCCGCGCCGGCCCGTCCGCGCCGGCGTGCCACCCGTAAGGCCACCGCACCCGCCGGCTCCCCGGCCGGCGCGGCAGAGGCCGCCGTGGTGGTCGTCGAGGCCCCGGTGACCGAGGCCGCGCCGGAGCCGGAGGCCCCCGTCGAGGAGGCCGCCCCGGCGAAGAAGGCCGCCAAGAAGGCTCCGGCCAAGAAGGCGACCGCGGCGAAGAAGGCCACCACCGCCAAGAAGGCGACGGCGGCCAAGAAGACCGTGGCCAAGAAGGCGGCCACGACCAAGAAGACCGTGGCGAAGCGGGCGACGAAGAAGACCTCGGCGGCGGAGCAGCAGACGCTCCCGTCCGTCTCGGCTCCGACCGAAGCCTGATCCTCGTCCTGAGCGAGCACAGTTGATCGTGGGCCCGGCCGAGCGGTGGGGCCCGCGGTCGCGCGGGGCCCGGTTTGACCCTCCGGAACCGGCCCCGTAACCTAGACCGTCGGCGTGTCCTGCATGCGCCGCGCTCCTGAGCACCTTCCTCCCGCTGGAACATCGCGCGGGAGAGGCCGCTCGTCCAATCCGGATCAGCGTGGGCCCCGGCCCGCCTGAGCGGCTGGCTTCAGGAGCATCCGTCCCGAGTGAGAGAGAGATCCGCGTGTACGCCATCGTGCGCAGCGGTGGTCGCCAGCACAAGGTTGCTGTCGGCGACATCGTTGAGGTTGACAAGATTTCCACTGCCAAGGTTGGCGACACGGTCGAGCTCTCGACCCTGCTCGTTGTCGACGGCGACGCCGTGACCAGCGACCCGTGGGTCCTGGCCGGCATCAAGGTCACGGCCGAGGTCGTGGACCACCACAAGGGCGCCAAGATCGACATCCTGCGCTACAAGAACAAGACCGGCTACCGCCGTCGCCAGGGTCACCGCCAGCAGTACACGGCGATCAAGGTCACCGGTATCCCCGCGGCTGCGAAGTAAGAGGGACTGAGACATGGCACACAAGAAGGGCGCATCGTCCACCCGGAACGGGCGCGACTCCAATGCCCAGCGGCTCGGCGTGAAGCGCTTCGGCGGTCAGGTCGTTTCCGCCGGCGAGATCCTCGTCCGCCAGCGCGGCACCCACTTCCACCCGGGTTCGGGTGTCGGTCGTGGTGGCGACGACACGCTGTTCGCGCTGCAGGCCGGTTCGGTCCAGTTCGGCACGCACCGTGGCCGCAAGGTCGTGAACATCGTTCCGGCCGCCTGATCCAGCTTCTGCTGATCAAGCGTTCGTAACTTCCCGAGGGCGGATCTCAGCTCTTCCCGGCTCAGGCCGGGAAGAGAGGTCCGCCCTCGGCGCGTTGTCACATAGACACGTTTAATGGGCAGCAAGGCCTGCCGCCGGATTTTCCGGACTATCCCCGCTGTATCTGGAGGAACAACCATGACCACCTTCGTGGACCGCGTCGAGCTGCACGTCGCCGCGGGTAACGGGGGCCACGGCTGCGCCTCCGTTCACCGGGAGAAGTTCAAGCCGCTCGGCGGTCCCGACGGCGGCAACGGCGGCCGTGGCGGTGACGTGATCCTGGTGGTGGAGCAGGCGATCACCACCCTGCTGGACTACCACCACAGCCCGCACCGCAAGGCCACCAACGGCAAGCCCGGCGAGGGCGGCAACCGCTCCGGCAAGGACGGCCAGGACCTGATCCTGCCCGTGCCGGACGGCACCGTCGTCCTCGACAAGGAGGGCAACGTCCTCGCCGACCTCGTCGGCCAGGGCACCACCTACGTCGCCGCCGAGGGCGGCCGCGGCGGTCTCGGCAACGCCGCGCTCGCCTCCGCCCGCCGCAAGGCGCCCGGCTTCGCGCTCCTCGGTGTCCCCGGTACGACCGGTGACATCGTCCTGGAGCTCAAGACCGTCGCCGACGTGGCGCTGGTCGGCTTCCCGAGCGCCGGCAAGTCCTCGCTGATCTCGGTGCTCTCCGCGGCCAAGCCGAAGATCGCGGACTACCCGTTCACGACGCTGGTCCCGAACCTCGGCGTCGTCACCGCGGGCTCGACGGTCTACACGATCGCAGACGTCCCCGGTCTGATCCCCGGCGCCAGCCAGGGCCGCGGCCTCGGCCTGGAGTTCCTGCGCCACGTCGAGCGCTGCTCGGTGCTGGTGCACGTGCTGGACACCGCCACCCTGGAGTCCGACCGCGACCCGGTCGCCGACCTCGACGTCATCGAGGAAGAGCTGAAGATCTACGGCGGTGGCCTGGAGAAGCGTCCGCGCCTCGTCGTGCTCAACAAGGTCGACATCCCGGACGGCCAGGACCTCGCGGACATGGTCCGCCCGGACCTGGAGGCCCGCGGTTACAAGGTCTTCGAGGTCTCCGCGGTCGCCCGTACGGGCCTGAAGGAGCTCTCCTACTTCCTCGCCGAGGTCGTGGCCAAGGCCCGTGCCCGCAAGCCGAAGGAGGAGGCGACCCGTATCGTCATCCGCCCGAAGGCCGTGGACGACGCCGGCTTCACCGTCGCCTACGACGAGGCCGAGGACGTGTACGTGGTGCGCGGCGAGAAGCCGGAGCGCTGGGTCCGCCAGACCGACTTCAACAACGACGAGGCCGTCGGCTACCTCGCGGACCGCCTCAACCGCCTCGGTGTCGAGGACGCGCTGAAGAAGGCCGGCGCCCGCGCCGGCGACGGCGTGGCCATCGGCTCCGACGAGAACGCCGTCGTCTTCGACTGGGAGCCGACCATGATGGCCGGCGCCGAGATGCTGGGCCGCCGCGGTGAGGACCACCGCATGGAGGCTCCGCGTCCGGCCACGCAGCGCCGCAAGGAGAAGGAAGCGAAGCGCGGGGACTCGGCGCAGCAGGAGTACGACGAGTTCCGGCCGTTCTGATCTGCCCTTTGGGCTGGTGCGGGCCCGGAGGGCGGCCTTGAAGTGATGTTTACCCGGGTCGCCTAGGATCCAACGGGTGAGCAGCACAAACCTCCCCTCCGTGTCCGTTGTGGTGATCGCGTACAACGATGCCGGGCTCGTGGGCGAAGCCGTTGAATCGGCTCTCGCCCAGGGCCCGGTGGTTGCCGAGGTCATCGCGGTGAACGACGCCTCGTCCGACGGCACCGCGCGGGTGCTGGACGAGCTGGCGGCCCATCACCCGCGCCTCAAGATCGTCCACCGCACGGAGAACAGCGGCGGTTGCGGCACCCCGCGCAACGACGGGATCGAGGCCGCGACCTCCCGGTACGTCCTGTTCCTGGACAGCGACGACGTGCTGCCCGCGGGGGCGGCCGAAGCCCTGGTGCGCGCCGCCGAGGAGCATCGGGCGCCGGTCACGGTCGGCGCGTGCGTACGCCGGGAGCTGCCGCAGCACCACGACGTGCCGTGGGTGCCCGGGCTGTACACCGCGGGCGACGTGATCGACCGGCCCGCGGACCGGCCCGAGCTGGTACGCGACACGCTCTGCGTCAACAAGCTGTACGAGCGGTCATTCCTGGACGAGCATGCGATCCGGTTCCCCGACGGCCGGTTCGTCTACGAGGACTTCGTGTTCACGGCGCGCGTCCTGGCCGCCGCCCCCCGCATCGCGGTCATCGACGACCTCGTCTACGTCTGGCACGTGCGCCGGGACGCCGCCCAGGTGTCCATCTCCCTGGACCGCAAGGACGTCGGGAACTGGCGCGCCCGCATCGAGGCCCACCGCACCGCCTCCCGGACCCTCGCCGCGGCCTCCCCGGAACTCGGCCACGCCTGCCAGGTGAAGTTCCTGGAGTACGACCTGCGCATGTACCTGCGCGAACTCGGCCAGGACCCCGAGTACCAGGCCGCCTGGTGGACCCTGACC
The DNA here is from genome assembly GCF_042731135.1 of Streptomyces sp. NPDC059874. Lineage (NCBI taxonomy): Bacteria > Bacillati > Actinomycetota > Actinomycetes > Kitasatosporales > Streptomycetaceae > Streptomyces > Streptomyces sp. NPDC059874. Next base: position 1,848 of record NZ_JBHWJY010000105.1, on the reverse strand, counting down.
CGCGAGTACCTCGACACCTTCGACGAGGCCGCGGTCGAAGCCGCCGCCCCGCACGCGCGCTGGGTCGTACGGGTGCTGCGCGCCGGCGCCACCCCGCCCGCCGACATCGAGCGGCTGACCCGCTTCGCCGCCGAGCCGCCGCGGCTCCTGCCCCCCTACGCGACCGGACCCGACGGAGTCCCGGTGTGGAGCGAGGAGCTCCCGGTCGAGCTGGACGGCCTGCGCGAACTGCCGACGGCCGCGCTGCCGGTGACCATAGACGCCGAACCGGCGGGCAACGCGGCCGTGCGGCTGCGGTTGCACGACCTGTACGGGCGGCTCGCCGCGGCCGGCCCGCGGACCGCGCAGCTGCGCTTCCTGCCCCGCGCCGGCGGCGAACCGGTCCTCGCCAAGCCGGCGGAGCTGACCCCGGACGGGGACGGCGGCTGGTCCGTGGTGCTGCCCTTCCGCCTCGCCGACCTGGCCGCCACCGGCCGCAGGAAGGGGCTGCGCCGGCTCCAGGCGTGGAACGTCGGGGTGGTCGTGGAGTGTGCGGACGGGAGCTCCCTGCTCACCTCCCTGCGCCCCCGGGGCCGTCTGCTCCGCCGCCGCGCGCTGCCCAGCAGCCGGTACGGTGTTTTGTTGACGCAGCCGTACCGCACGGGTTCGGGCTCGCTCGCCCTGCGCCTCGCGCCCGGCGCCGCGGGCGCGCTGTACCTCGTACAGAACCGGATCGGTCGGGCGAGGGCGGGCTGCGCGTCGCGCTGAGAACGATCCCAGACAGGACCAGGAGCTGCACATGACCTTTCTGATCACCGGTGGCGCCGGATACATCGGCTCGCACGTCGTCCGCGCGATGCTGCTCGCGGGGGAGCGGGTCGTCGTCTTCGACGACCTGTCCACGGGCGACGAGGACCGTGTGCCGGAGGGCGTCCCACTGGTGGTCGGCTCGGTCCTGGACCGCCTGGCCCTGGACGAGGCCATCCGCGAGCACAAGATCACCGGTGTGGTGCACCTCGCGGGCAAGAAGCAGGTCGGCGAGTCCGTCGAGAAGCCGCTGTACTACTACCACGAGAACGTGCAGGGCCTCACGGTCCTGCTCCAGGCCGTGGCCGCGGCCGGCATCCGCAACGTCCTGTTCTCCTCCTCCGCCTCCGTCTACGGCATGCCCGACGTGGAGCTGGTCACCGAGGACACCCCGTGCGCGCCGCTGAGCCCCTACGGCGAGACGAAGCTGGCCGGCGAGTGGCTGGTCCGCGCCGCGGGCAAGGCGCACGGCATCGCCACCGCCTGCCTGCGCTACTTCAACGTGGCGGGCGCCGCGACGCCCGAGCTCGCGGACACGGGCGTCTTCAACCTGGTCCCGATGGTCTTCGAGCGGTTCGACAAGGGCGAGGGCGCACGCATCTTCGGCGACGACTACCCGACGCCGGACGGCACCTGCATCCGCGACTACATCCACGTCGAGGACCTCGCGGAGGCCCACGTGGCGGCGGCCCGCAAGCTCGCCGAGTGGGCCGCGGCCGGTGACTACAAGGACCTCACCGTCAACATCGGGCGCGGCGAGGGCGTTTCCGTCGCCGAGATGGTCGCCCTCCTGAACGAGAGCACCGGGCACGACTACGCCCCGGTGATCAGCCCGCGCCGCCCCGGCGACCCGGCGAAGGTCGTGGCCTCGGCCGAGAAGATCACCCGGGAGCTGGGCTGGAAGGCCCGGCACGACGTCCGCGACATGGTCACCTCCGCCTGGGTGGGCTGGGAGGCCAACAAGGCCGCGAAGGCCGCACCCAAGGACCGGCACAAGGACGTCCACGCGGTCTGACCGGGCCGCGTACACGAAGCCGCCCGCCCCGGAACGCGTCCGGGGCG
>NZ_JBHWJY010000104.1:0-27081 GCF_042731135.1 Streptomyces sp. NPDC059874 | reverse complement strand
GGCCGGGCCTCGCGCCGTGTTCACACCCCGTCGGCCGGCGGGAGTTCGCCCGAGCCCCGGGGGATGAGGCGGGTCGGGAGTTCGATGCGGGTCGGGGGGAGGGCCGCCCCCGCCAGGCGTTGGAAGAGGCGGTCCGTGGCGACGCGGCCGAGGGCCGCCGCGTCCTGGGCGACCACCGTGACGCCCGGGCGCAGCAGATCGGCCAGCTCGAAGTCGTCGAAGCCGACCAGCGCCACCGGGCGGTCCCGGGCGGCGAGGACCCGTACGACCGTGACGGTCACCCGGTTGTTGCCCGCGAAGACGGCGGTCACCGGATCCGGACCCGCGAGCATCGCGCGGGCCGCCGCGGCGACCCGTTCCGGGTGCGTGGAGCCGAGGGAGACCCAGGAATCGGCCACCGGCAGGCCCGCTTCCGCCATCGCCGCGCGGTAGCCGCGCAGGCGCTCCGTCGCAGTGTGGATGCGCGGGTGGTCTCCGATGAAGCCGATCCGGCGGTGGCCGCCCGCGATCAGGTGGGCGACCCCGTCACGGGCGCCGCCGAAGCTGTCCGACAGGACGACGTCCGCGTCGATCCGGCCGGCCGGCCGGTCGACGAACACCGTGGCCACGCCGGCCCGCATCTCCGGTTCCAGGTAGCGGTGGTCGTCCCCGGCCGGGATCACGATCAGCCCGTCCACCCGGCGCGCGCACAGCGCGAGCGCCAACTCCCGCTCGCGTTCCGGGTCCTCGGCGCTGGAGCCGTTGATGAGCAGTGCCCCGTGCGCCCGCGCGACCTCCTCCACCGCCCGGTTCAGCGGGCCGTAGAAGGGATCGGCGAGGTCCTCCAGCACCAGTCCGACGGTGGCCGTTCGGCCCTTGCGCAGCACGCGCGCGCTGTCGTTGCGGCGGAACCCCAGGGCCTCGATGGCCTCCTGGACGCGTTTCTCCGTCTCGGGAGTGACTCCCGGCTCGCCGTTGACCACCCGTGACACCGTCTTCAGGCCCACTCCCGCCCGGGCCGCCACGTCCTTCATGGTCGGCCGGTTGCCGTAGCGGGGGTCGGACGGGCGGCGGTTGTTGGCCACGGTGGGGAAACCTCCGGAGGTAGCGGGCAACGCTCTGACCTTGAGGATAAGCACTCGGCTGATTAACGGGTTTCCATGGCAGGGTGGTGCGGGCAAGCCACTGGGGGCTCCGGACGAGCCATGCGGAGAGGGGTAGACGTGATTGTCTGGATCAACGGCACATTCAGCGCCGGGAAGACCAGCACGGCCCGCGAACTGACCGGAATCCTGCCGGACAGCACCCTGTTCGACCCGGAGTTCATCGGGGACGCGCTGCGCGTGCTGCTGCCGCGCAAACGCCTGGCGGAGGTCACCGACTATCAGGACCTGCCGAGCTGGCGCCGGTTGGTGGTGGACACGGCCGCGGCGATGCTCGCCGAACTGGGCGGCGTGCTCGTCGTACCGATGACGCTGCTGCGCCAGGACTACCGGGACGAGATCTTCGGCGGGCTGGCGGCGCGTCGGATACCGGTGCGCCATGTGCTGCTGGCCCCGGCGGAAACGATCCTGCGGCAGCGGATCGCGACCCGGGAGGAGCCGGGAGAGCCGCAGCAGGTGGACCTCCACGTCCGCCAGTGGGCCTACGACCACATCCCGGTGTACCAGCAGGCGCTCGGCTGGCTCACCGCCGACGCGCACGTCGTCGACAACGGTGCGCTGAGCGTGCGCGAGACGGCGGAGCGGATCGCCGAAGCCATCCGCACCGAGCGGGCCGGGCTCTGCGACATCGTGCAGACCCCGGAGCCCACGCGCGAGACGGTGGCCGCCGGGGTGCTGCTCTTCGACGAGCACGACCGGGTGCTGCTGGTGGATCCGACGTACAAGGCGGGCTGGGAGTTCCCGGGCGGGGTCGTCGAAGCGGGCGAGGCACCGGCCCGGGCGGGCGTACGCGAGGTCGCCGAGGAACTGGGCCTCGTACTGGACCACCCGCCGGGCCTGCTCGTCGTCGACTGGGAGGCCCCGCAGCCCCCCGGGTACGGAGGACTGCGGCTGCTCTTCGACGGCGGCAGGCTGACCGAGGAGGCGGCGCAGCGGCTCCGGCTGCCGGGCCCGGAGCTCCGCGCCTGGCGCTTCGTCACCGAGTCCGAGGCCGCCGGCCTGCTCCCGCAACACCGCTACGAACGCCTCCGCTGGGCCCTGCGCGCCCGGGAACGCGGCCACCCCCTGTACCTGGAGGCGGGCACCCCGGTCGGCTGACGGGTCCCGTCAGGCCGTGGTGTCGGCGGCGACCTTGGCCAGGGCCGCCGCCGTGTCCGCCGTCAGGGGGTCGCCGTGGCCGAAGCAGGCCACGGACGGGGCGAGCGCGGCGAGGCGGCGGAAGGAGTCGATCGCCCGGGCGCGGTCCACATTGAACACGCCCAGCATCAGCGGTCCGACGGCGGCGACACAGTCGCCCGTGAACAGCACCCCGTGGCGGGGGAGGTGCACGCCGATGCTGCCGTCCGTGTGGCCCGGGGCGTGCACCACGTACGCCCCGTCCCCGAAGCCCAGGGCGTCCCCGTCCTCCAGCTCCCCGTCGACCGGGGTGGGCGGGGCCCCGGGCACCACCGCCAGGGCGTGCTCGTACAGCGGGACCTCCCAGTCCAGTAGCACCGGTTCGGGCACGGGCCGCTCGCCCCGGATCACGGGCGCGTCCAGCCGGTGGGCCAGTACGCGCGCCCCCCAGCGGACGGCGAGCTCACCGGCCGCGCCGATGTGGTCGCCGTGGCAGTGCGTGAGGACGATTCGCTCCAGCCGCTCCGGATCCAGGCCGAGGGAACGTATCGCCCCCTCGATCTCGGCGGCGGACTCGGCGTTGCCCGAGTCGATCAGGGTGAGGGCTCCGCCGTCCTGCCAGAGGTAGGCCTGGCCGATGGGGAAGCGGAGCATGTGGAGCCGGTTGGGCAGTACCTCGACAAGATCCATACGCCGACGCTACGTACCAGGGCCCGTCCCGGGCACGCGACTTCACCGGGAGCGGAGTCCGCTGAGAGCGGACGGCATCAGCCACATTCAGCCCCGCCGGCGTTTGAGGCGCGGGGTGCGGGGCGGAGCCCCGCAAAGCCCGCGCGGAGCCCGGGGTCGGCTGCGCGGCGGCGCCGCACGTCCACCACGGGCCCCACCGGGCGTCAGCCGCGCTTGGACTCCGCGTAGTTGACGAGGAAGAGGGCCTCCGCCACCGACAGGCGCTCCAACTCCTGCGGGGACACGCTCTCGTTCACCGCGTGGATCTGCGCCTCCGGCTCGCTGAGACCGATCAGCAGCATCTCCGCGTCCGGGTACAGCTGCGTCAGCGTGTTGCACAGCGGGATCGAGCCGCCCATGCCCGCGACCTGCATCTCCTCACCGGGGTAGGCCTCCTGCAGGGCCGCCGCCATGGAGGCGTACGCCGGGCTGCTCGTGTCCGCCTGGAACGGCTGCCCCTGGCCCACGACCTCGAGCTCAAGCCGCGCCTTCCACGGGGTGTGCGCCACCATGTGGGCCTCCAGCAGCTTGACGGCGGCCGCGGTGTCCACGCCCGGCGGCACCCGCAGGCTGATCAGCGCTCCGGCGCTCGCGTGCACCGAGGGGGTCGCGCCGACCACCGGCGGGCAGTCGATGCCGAGCACCGTCACGGCCGGGCGGGCCCACAGCCGGTCCGCGATCGTGCCCTCGCCGATCAGCTCGACCCCGTCCAACACCTTCGCGTCGGCACGGAAGTCCGCCTCCGGGTACTGCAGGCCCTCCCAGACCGCGTCCGAGGCCAGACCGTCGACGGTCGTCGAACCGTCCGCCGAGCGCAGCGAGTCCAGTACGCGGATCAGCGCGGCCAGCGCGTCCGGGGCGACACCGCCGAACATGCCGGAGTGCAGATTGCCGCCCAGCGTGTCGATCTTCACCTTGAGGAGGCACATTCCGCGCAGGGTGGCCGTCACCGTCGGCAGGCCCAGGCGGAAGTTGCCCGCGTCGCCGATGACGATGGTGTCGGCGGTCAGCAGCTCCGGGTGCGCCTCGGCGTACTGCTGGAGGCCGCCGGTGCCCTGCTCCTCCGAGCCCTCGACGATCACCTTCACGTTCACCGGCACGCCGCCGTTGGCCTTCAGCGCGCGCAGCGCCAGCAGGTGCATGACGAACCCGCCCTTGCAGTCGGCCGAGCCGCGCCCGTACCAGCGGCCGTCGCGCTCGGTCAGCTCGAAGGCCGGGGAGATCCAGGCGGCGTCGTCCAGCGGCGGCTGCACGTCGTAGTGCGCGTAGAGCAGCACGGTCGGCGCGCCCGCGGGGCCGGGCAGGTAGCCGTAGACGGACTGGGTGCCGTCGGGGGTGTCGAGCAGGGCCACGTCCTGGAAGCCCTCGACGCGCAGCGCGTCGGCCACCCAGTTCGCGGCGCCCTCGCTCTCGCTCCGGGGGAACTGCGCCCAGTCCGCCACCGACTGGAAAGCCACCAGCTCGGTGAGCTCCTGCTTGGCGCGGGGCATCAGCGAGGCGATGGTCTCGGCGATCGGATTCTGGGACATGGGCACGCTCCTTTTGGGTGCGACGTTGTGCTCTGTGTACGCCTTCCCCGCATCCGCGGGGGTGTGCGTATGCCGGGTACGGCGAAAGACAGCCCCGATCCTCGCACAACGAGGTGAGGGGGTTGTCTCGCTAGGATTTGCCCGGCATCGGAGCAACGGGTGATCAGGAGCAGCAACACATCGTGAGCAGCGACGACGACGTACGCGACGCAGGCACGGACCCGGGCGCAGGCACGGGCGCAGACGCGAGCGCAGACGCGGAGCGGTCCGCGCAGGGGGTGGGCGACGAGGTGGCCGGGAAGGCCGGCGAGATCCGGGAGACCGGTGAGGCCGGTGAGGCGGGTGACGCCGGTGAGACCGGCGAGGTGTGGGACGTGGTCGTGGTCGGGGCCGGACCGGCCGGATCATCGGCGGCGTACGCGGCGGCCAAGGCGGGGCGCAGCGTCCTGCTGCTGGAGAAGGCCGAACTGCCCCGCTACAAGACCTGCGGCGGCGGCATCATCGGCCCCTCGCGCGACGCCCTGCCTCCGGGCTTCGTCCTGCCGTTCAAGGACCGCATCCACGCGGTGACCTTCTCGCTGGACGGGAGACTGACCCGGACCCGGCGCTCGAAGAAGATGCTGTTCGGCCTCATCAACCGGCCGGAGTTCGACGCCGCGCTGGTCGCCGAGGCGGAGAAGGCAGGGGCGTCCGTCCGTACGGGCACCGCCGTGGCCCGGGTGGAGCAGCACGGCTCCGCTGTGCCCGACCGGCGCACGGTCGCCGTGGTGCTGGCCGACGGGGAAACCGTCCTGGCCCGCGCGGTGGTCGGCGCGGACGGCAGCGCGAGCCGGATCGGCGCGCACGTCGGCGTGGAGATGGAGCAGGTGGACCTCGGCCTGGAGGCGGAGATCCCCGTCCCGGAGACCGTCGCCGAGGACTGGAAGGGCCGGGTGCTGATCGACTGGGGCCCGCTGCCGGGCAGTTACGGCTGGGTCTTCCCCAAGGGGGACACCCTCACCGTCGGGGTCATCTCTGCCAAGGGCGAGGGCGCCGCGACCAAGCGCTACCTGGACGACTTCATCGCTCGCCTCGGGCTCGCCGGCTTTGAGCCGGCCGTCTCCTCCGGGCATCTGACCCGCTGTCGCAAGGCCGATTCGCCGCTCTCGCGCGGCCGGGTTCTGGTGGCGGGAGACGCGGCCGGGCTGCTGGAGCCGTGGACCCGGGAAGGCATCTCCTTCGCGCTGCGCTCGGGGCGGCTGGCGGGGGAGTGGGCCGTGAAGATCTCCGAGGCGCAGGACGGGGTGGACGCGCGCCGCCAGGCCCTGAACTACGCCTTCGCGGTGAAGGCCGGGCTGGGCGTGGAGATGGGCGTCGGGCAGCGGATGCTGACCTTGTTCGAGTCCAAGCCGGGGCTGCTGCACGCGACGATCACGGGCTTCCGCCCGGCGTGGCGCGCCTTCGCGCGGATCACCCGCGGTTCGACGACCCTGGCGGACCTGGTGCGGAGCCACCCGATCGCACGCAGGGCGCTGCACGCGCTGGACGCCCGACAGGCGGCGGCGCGTGGTGGTGGGCGGGGGTAGGGCTCGGCGGTGTCCCCTGCGGGGGGCTTGGCCGGGTGCTGTGCCTGGCGGGGCTTCGTGTGGGGGCCGGGGCCGGGGTGGGGTGTTGTCCGGGACTCATGATTTATGGCGCCCCAGCCCTACGCGCATGTGCGGGTGGGTGTCGCGCCACAAATCACGTTTTACGTCCCGGACAACACCCCACCCCGTCCCCGTCCTGGCTGTCCGCCGTGCCTGTGTGCATCTGCCGCACTTTTTCGGTCGCGGCCGGCAAGATCCAGCCTCGCCGGCGTTTGAGGCGCGGGGGACGGGGCGGAGCCCCAGGTTCTTGGGGCGCGCGACCTGGAGGCCTGCGGATCAGCCGGCGAGGAGGGATTCCGCTACGGAGGTACGGGCGTACAGGACGGAGCGGCCGGCTCGGTGGGCGCTGACCAGGCCCGCGTCGCGCAGCGCCGGCAGGTACTGGGACACCGCCGACGGGGAGAGCCCCGTGCGCCGGGCCGGCGCGGTGGTGGAGGCGGGGGTGTCGAGTTCGGTCAGCAGCCGGGTGCGTGAACGGCCGAGGACCGCGGCGAGGGCCTGGGTCCTGGTGGCGCTCCGGGGTTGCCACAGTGCGCCGATCCCGCGTGCCGGGTAGGCCAGTTGAGGCGGTTCCGGCGGTGCCACCCGGGTGAAAGGGGTCGGCCCGGTGAACACCGAGGGGATCAGCACCAGCCCAGAGCCCGCTGCCTTCCGGGACAGCGTCCGCTGTCGGCGCTCCAGCCGGAGAGCGTCGTCGTCCCAGCTCAGCGAGGGGTGCTCCTGCGCCAGGGTGGGAGCCGGGCCGGCGGGCGCCGGATTCAGGAAATCGGGAACGTAACCCGAGGGCGGGATCAGCTCGGCCGGCCGGCCCCGGTCCAGTCCGGCGTCCGCGATCCGCGGTCGCACCTGTTCGATCCAGGGCTGGTGCACGGGGTGCGCGGGACCGACCTCCCACATCGGCGAGACGGCGAACCGCTTCGTCGAAAACGCCGGCTCCGCCGGCACGGCCACCCCGAGGGTTCACGCATGTACGAATCAATTGCGGCCGGCCTAAGGGGCGGACACCATCCCGGTCATGACCTCAGAGACGATCACCGCGGCGGATTCGGGCACTTGGACGCTCGGAGACTTGAAGATCAACCGGCTCGGTTTCGGCGCGATGCGGCTGCCGCAGACCGGTGAGGCGCTCATCGCCGACGCCGTACCACGTGACCGGGACCAGGCGATCGGCGTGCTGCGCCGGGCCGTCGAACTCGGGGTGAACCACATCGACACCGCCGCGTTCTACTTCTCGCCGCTGCGCTCCGCCAACGAACTGATCAACCGGGCTTTGACCCCCTACCCCGACGACCTCGTCATCACCACCAAGGTCGGCCCCGGTCGCGATCCTTCGGGCCACTGGCTTCCGCACGCCACCCCCGAACTGCTGCGCGGCCAGGTGGAGGAGAACCTGCGTCAGCTCGGCCGCGACCACCTCGACGTGGTGAACCTGCGCATCGTCGGCACCGACTCGATCGCCGAGCGCTTCGGCGCTCTGGCGGAGCTGCGCGAGGCCGGGCTCATCAGGCACCTGGGCCTGTCCAACATCCACCCCCACCACCTCGCCGAGGCGCAGGGCATCGCGCCTGTGGTCTGCGTGCAGAACCAGTACGGCATCGGCGTACGGCCCGAACACGACGCGTTCGTACGCTCCTGCGGTGAACAGGGCGTGGCGTTCGTGCCGTTCTACTCGATCGCGGGCACGGGCCGTACGGTCGGCGCGAGCGGCGCCGAGCGCGAAGAGGTGCTCGCCGTGGCGCGGGAGCACGGGGTGAGCGCGGCTCAGGTCCGGCTGGCGTGGACGCTGCACCGGGGGCCGCACGTGCTGGCCATCCCCGGAACCGGTAACCCTGACCACGTGGCCGCCAACGTGGCCGCGGGCGCGCTGCGGCTGTGCGAGGAGGAGCCGGCCGTTCTGGAAACCCTCCACGGGCTCCCACCGGCGGTGGCGGGGGAGTAGGGGCTTCGGCGGGTCGTGGCGGGTGGTCCGGCGCCGAGGGTCAGTTCGAGACCTCGATCCGGAACACCGGGTGGTCGCCGGCCGCCGCCTGGAGTTCGGCGTCGGAGGACTTCGCCGTCACGCCCTGGAAGAACCGGTTGACCTCCCAGCCCCACTTCTCCAGGTAGGCCCGCAGGATGGCGGCCTTCTCCACCGGGTCGGCGATCTCGGTGGCGGTGAAGGTGCGCAGCTTGCGGCCGACACGCAGCTCGCCGCCACCCGCGACCCGCATGTTGCGGACCCACTGGGAGTGGCCGCGGGCCGAGACCAGGTACTGCGTGCCCTTGTACGTGTGGGGGTTGACCGGGATGCGCTGCATCTCGCCGGACTTGCGGCCGCGGACCGACAGCTCGGCGGTGCCGGCCAGGCTGACGCCCAGGCGAGCCAGCCTGCCGAAGAGGGCGTTGAAGCGGACGGCGAAGGGGCTGGCCTGGACGTAGTACGGGGTGGGCGCGCTCATGGTGACGACCTCCGGGGCCTTGTCGTGTCGCGTTTCGGAGAGCACCGCTCTCCCTTGAGAACAGTCTGCACGGATCGCCGCTCCAAAGCAAGAGCAGTGCTCTCGGAATGGAGCGAGGATCCGATTCTTGGGCAGTGCTCCGCCCGCATGGCAGACTGGCCCACATGAACACCGTGCGAGGAGCAAGGGAACGGGCCCGCATCGAGGTCACCGCCGCCATCAAGGACGAGGCGCGGCGCAGGCTCGCCGACGAGGGCGCCGCCAAACTCTCCCTGCGCGCGGTCGCCCGCGAGCTGGGGATGGTCTCCTCCGCCCTCTACCGTTACTTCCCCAGCCGCGACGAGCTGCTCACCGCGCTCATCATCGACGCGTACGACAGCCTCGGCGCCGCCGCCGAAGAGGCCGACGCCCGCGCCCTCGCCGCCGGGGCCCCGCCCCGCGCCCGCTGGATCGCGGTCTGCGAGGCCGTCCGGGCCTGGGCCCTGGAGCACCCGCACGAGTACGCCCTCGTCTACGGCTCGCCCGTGCCCGGTTACAGCGCCCCCCTCGACACCGTCGGTCCCGCGTCCCGCGTCGGAAACGCCCTCATCGGCATCATCCGCGCCGCCTACGAGGGCCGCGGCCTCGCGCTGCCGCCGCTGCCGGCGGCCCTGCGCGCGGAGGCCGACCGGATGACCGCCGACTTGGCCGAAGGTCTGCCCCCGGAGGTCACCGCCGCGCTGGTCGCCGCCTGGGCGCAGCTGGCCGGGCTCGTCTCCTTCGAGCTGTTCGGCCAGTTCAACCGGGTCGTCGAGGACCGGGCGGCCTTCTTCACGCACGCCGCGGGCCAGCTGGCGCACGGGGTCGGGCTGCCCGCCGCATGACGGGGCGGGCTGCGGAGGGCCCGCCCGTTCGCTCTTCTGTTCCTCGTATGAATGCTTTCGGTTCCGGCGTGAACGAGGGGCCGCCCGGCTAGTGTTCCTCGGGCCGCCCACCCCTTGCCGCCGCCGGAGGAACGTTCATGCCCCGCGCCGTGAAGGCCCTGTACGCCATCCTCGTCACCGCCTTACTCGCCGCGCCGGCGCCGGCCGTCACCGCGTCGGCGCGCGACGCGCCCCCGACCGCACTCGCCCCGGAGCTCACCGCCGCACCCCGGATAGCCGGCGTGCGGGGCCTGGAGATCGCGGTCCCCGCCTACGTCTGGGCGGACGACCCCGTGCTCACCGACCTCGCCGCCACCCGCCCGGCCCCTTCGGTGGTCGTCCTCAACCCGGGCAACGGCGACTCCCCGTTCGACGCCTCATGGCGGGCTCGCGCCGACGCCCTGCGCCGCGCCACCACCGCGACCGGCGAGAAGACCAAGGTGCTCGGCTACGTCCACACCGACCACGGCAACCGCGACATCGCCGCCGTGAAGGCCTCCGTGGACAACTACCTCCGGCCCGCCGACGGCGGCGACGGCCGCCTCCACGTCGACGGCATCTTCTTCGACGTGGTCAGCCGCGACTGCGGCCCCGGCAACACCACCCGCGACCACTATCTGGAGCTGCGCCGATACGTGCAGGCCGTCATGGACGCCGTGGACCCGAGCGTTCCCGACCTCGTCGTCGACAACCCGGGCACCGCCATCGCCGACTGCTACCTGGAGCCGGGCCACCGGACCGCGGACGTCTTCGTCACGTACGAGGACACCCACGCCGCGTACACCGGCGGCGGCTGGCTCGGCGGGAACGTGTTCGACCCCGTGGGCGGGTACCGCCCCGGCGTCGAACTCGACCCGAGCGGCACGGCGTTCTGGCACCTCGTCCACGCGGTCCCCGACGCCGACGCGATGCGGGGCACCCTTCGGACGGCCTTCGCCCGCGGCGCGGGCTACGCCTACGCGACCAGCCGGACCATGCCCAACCCCTGGAACGCGGCCCCGGCCTGGCCGTTCCGCGCCCAGACCGGGTACGCGGCCGGCTTCGGGGAGTGATCGGCCGTCAGCGGTAGTCGTCGGGGTGGCCCTGCATCCAGGTGTTGATCTTGTCCCGGGTGCCGATCAGCGTGGTCTGGTGCTTCTTGAGGTTCTCGAAGCTCCGGTCGCCGCCGAGTTCCTTGTCGAGCTTCGCGATCAGGGCGATCGGCTCGGGGAAGTGGCCGGGGCCCTTCGGGTCCGCCTTCATCGCGCGGTCCATGCGGTGGAGTTCGTCGTAGACCCGCCCGAGGAAGTACGCGCAGTTCGAGGGCGTGCAGGAGTCGTTGAGCGTCGCCTGCAGCCCCGCGAAGGCGTCCCGGACCAGCGAGACCGGCTCTTCCGAGGGAGGGGTCGACGCGCGGCCCGAAGTGCTCGGTCCAGCCGGGCTCGGGGTCGCCGCGCCAGGAGCCGTCGGGCTCGGGGTCGCCGCCGCAGAGGTCGCGGGGGCCCCGGCGGCCGACGGCGTGGCCCCGGCGGGCGTGGCCGGATCCCCGCCGCAGGAGACCGCGAAGCCCGCCAGGACCGCGGCGACCATCGCCGTGCCCCGAAGCGAAGAACCGAACATGCGCTACCCCTATGATCGTTTGAGGGGTTGACCATACCTGCTCAGGCGCCGTCGTTCTCCGGACGGCGGGCGAATCCCCGCAGTACGTGGACGACCCGGAGCAGGAACACCACCGCGGCCAGACATCCGCCGGCCAGCGCCAGTGCGCGGTCCGTCCCCCGGGACAGGGCGAAGGCCAGCGTGGGCCCGTACACCGCGCCGAAGGCGAGGGCCGCGGCGACGGAAGCGCTGACGAACGCGTAGACGATCTCGATCGTGATCGCGTCCCGGTCCGCCTGCGTTCGTCGCTCCATACGGGCAGTGTCACAGCGCACACTGCCCGTCACAAGGGTGCCCGGGCCGGGCTCCTGCCCGGGCGCGGCGCTCCTGCCCGGGCACGGCGCTCGGGCCCGGGCTGGGCGCTCGTGCCCGGGCGCGCGCAGTCCCCCGGCTCAGATTCCGGCCGTCTCCGTCCACAGCCGGGCCAGAGACACGTCGCCCGTCACGCCCGGGCCCGCCAGCGGGAGACGGTTCCAGAGGGCCGTGTACAGCCAGGACGCCTCGCCCGTCAGTTCGCAGTCGGCCGCCTCGTCCGTCGAACCGCGGACGGTGCGGGCCGGCTCCGGCGACAGGTGGACCGTCCAGGCCGCGCCGGTGTCGGCCGCTCGGATCCGCAGCACCTTGGGCTCCGCGGTACGGACCCGGCTGCGCGGGCGGGCGTGGAAGCCGGTCAGCAGCTCGTCCACCCCGTCCTCCGCGAAGCGCGCCTCCACGGGCGAGTACGGCACGCCGAGCGCCGACTCCGCGTCCAGCCGGTGCACCGAGGTCTCGTGGGCCTGGCGCCGCGCCCAGAACGCCAGCGGAGACGGCGCTGCCGTCGGGAGGAAGGTCCAGCACTGGACGTCGGCCGGGGCCTCGGTCAGGGTGCGCACCAACTCCGTGTGGCCTTCCCGGAACCAGGCCAGCAGCTCGCCGCCGGCCAGCTCGGGCGCGTCCGGGAAACCGACCGGCTCCAGCTGCCCCTCCCCGACGTACCCGGCCGCCCAGCGGTGCACCGACCCCGTGTGCCGCAGCAGATCGGCCACGTGCCACCCGGGGCAGGTGGGCACCGGGGCGTCCGTACCCGCCCGTTCGGCCACATCGGCGAGCAGCTCGCCCTCCCGCGCGACCGTCTTCACGTATTCGATGATCTCCATACCGGGAGTCTCGCAGCCGAAGCCGACAATGGAGCAATGGACGGGGAACTCTTCCCGCGCGAGCGGACACTGATCGCCCCCGGCGCCGTGCACGTGCCGGACTGGCTCGGGGCGGGGCGCCAGCGAGAGCTGCTGGACGCCTGCCGGGAGTGGGCGCGCCCGCCGGCCGGTCTGCGCACCGTGCGCACTCCCGGCGGCGGCGTGATGACCGCCCGACAGGTGTGCCTCGGGCTGCACTGGTACCCGTACGGATACGCGCGCACCGCCGTCGACGGGGACGGGGCGCCCGTCAAGCCCATGCCGCGGTGGCTCGCCGAGCTGGGTGCGGAAGCGGTGGCCGCCGCCTACGGGCGGGCCCCCGATCCCGCGCCGGCCTACGACATCGCGCTGGTCAACTTCTACGAGGGCGACTCCCGCATGGGCATGCACCGCGACGCCGAGGAGAAGTCCGGGGCCCCGGTGGTCTCGCTGAGCCTCGGCGACAGCTGCGTCTTCCGCTTCGGCAACACCTCCTCGCGCGGCCGCCCGTACCGGGACGTCGAGCTGCGCAGCGGCGATCTCTTCGTTTTCGGGGATTCGAGCCGTCTGGCCTATCACGGAGTGCCGAAGGTCCTGCCGGGCACGGGCCCACAAGGGCTCGGGCTCACCGGGCGGCTGAACATCACCCTCCGAGTCGGCGGCCTCGGACCGGACCGGGTGTAGGGGCGGCGTCCGGCACCCTCCGATCATGCGAGGATCGATGCCATGAACGGCAACGGGGCCCCGCCGCGGGTGGGGGATGTGACCACGGCGTCCACGTCTACGGCGGCGTCCACGTCTACGGCCGCGGCTGCGTCCGCGGCCACGCGGACCAAGCTGGAGCGCGGCCGCGGGGCGCTGGGCCCGGCTCTGGAGCTGGTGCACACCGGCCGTGCCCCGACGCGCGCCGTCCTGACCGCCGAGCTCGGGGTCACCCGGGCCACCGCCGGAGCCGTCGCCGCCGAACTGGAGGCGCTGGGGCTGATCCGGGTCGACTCCCGGCCCGGTGGCGCGGGCGGAACCCAGGGCCGGCCCTCGCACCGGCTCTCGGTCGAGGAGAACGGGCCCGTCGCGCTCGCCGCCCAGGTGCACCCCGACGGTTTCCGCGCCGCGCTCGTCGGTCTCGGCGGCCGGATCGTGGCCACCGCCCCCGGCAAGATCACCGTCTCCGCGGACCCGGCGCAGGTGCTCGGAGCGGTGGTCGACGCGGGCGCGCGGCTGCTCGCGGAGAGCGGCCGCCGCTGCGTCGGCGCCGGGCTCGCGGTTCCCTCGGCCGTCGCCGAGCCCGAGGGCACGGCCCTGAACCCGCTGCACCTGGCCTGGCCGCCGGGTTCTCCCGTACGGGCCATCTTCGAGCGGTGCGTGAAGGCGGCCGGCATCGACGGCCCGGCCCTGACCGGCAACGACGTCAACCTGGCGGCGCTGGCCGAGCACCGGCACGGCGCGGGGCGCAGCGCGCAGCACCTGCTGTGCGTGGCCACCGGGCACCGCGGGGTCGGCGGGGCGCTGGTGCTGGACGGGCGCCTGCACAGCGGGAGTTCGGGCCTGGCCCTGGAGGTCGGCCACCTCACGGTGAACCCCGAAGGGCGGGCCTGCCACTGCGGCGGCCGCGGCTGCCTGGACGTGGAGGCCGACCCGCTGGCCTTCCTCACCGCGGCGGGGCGCACGCCCGGCCCGGAGGTGTCCCTGCTCCAGCAGGCCCGCGACCTGCTGCGCGACGAGCCGGGGGAGCCGGGGGTACGGGCGGCCACCGAGGAGTTGATCGACCGCCTCGGCCTCGGCCTCGCGGGCCTGGTCAACATCCTCAACCCGGACCGCATCATCCTCGGCGGTCTGCACCGGGAACTGCTGCACGCCGACCCGGAGCGGCTGCGCGCGGTGGTCGCCGACCGCAGCCTGTGGGGCCGCAGCGGGGGTGTGCCGATCCTGCCGTGCACGCTCGACCACAACAGCCTGGTCGGCGCGGCGGAACTGGCGTGGCAGCCGGTGCTCGACGACCCGCTGGGGGCCTTGGCCTAAGCCTCCCCGGCCAAGCCTCCCCGCCCCGGGCGTCCCCGGCCAGGGCGTCCCCGCCTCGGGCGTCCCCGGCTAGGGCGTCCCCGCCTCGGGCGTCCTCGCCTAGGGCGTCCCCGGCTACGGCCGGGGCGCGTCCTCGGCCTCCCGGCCGGGGTCCGCGCGCGGGCGTGCCGCGGCGGGGCGTCACCCGGGCCGGGTGCCGACCGAGGCCGCCACCGGCAGCGCTGTCGGGACGCCCTGCGGGTCCATGGTCACGGACGCCGCTCGGGCGGGCTCTCGTACGGGCAATGTCTTGATCCGCACCGGCTGCGACGGAGCCGGCGACGCGGGGGCCGCCCGCAGGGAGAACCACACCGCCTTGCCCGGGCCGTCGGGCCGGTGTCGCGCCCCCCAGGCCTCGCTGACCGCCGCCACGAGCGCGAGCCCGCGCCCGCAGGTCTCCAGTGCCTCCGGAGTCTGCGGCGTCTGGGGCAGCGGCTCGCGGAGCACCGGCAACCGCGGATCGTTGTCGATGACGGAGACCGTGAGGCGCCCGAGACGGAGTTCGATCTCCACCGTGCAGGTCTTGTCCGGCTGCGCGTGGCGGTGGACGTTGCTGAGCAGCTCCGTCACGCCGAGCGCAGCCCGGTCTATGAGCGGATCGAGCTGCCAGTGGCGCAGTTGCGCGGAGACGATCCTGCGGATTTGGCCGATCCGCGACGGCAAGGCCTGCAGTTCGACGACGCAGTGCCTGCGGGAATGACTGATCACGGCTGCGACTCCCCGACATGAGTGTTACGGGTGCTGCACCCTCGGTAATGCTCCACCAGGGTCACCCACCGTGCGCCACAGTGCAACCGAACGCGTCCGAAAGCGATCCGCATGGAAACCCAAAGCGACTGTTTGCGCAGGTGAGGGAGGTACATTGCGAAAGCAGGGGGCGAAAATACACGCACGAAGGAGCACGGCGCATGAGCACCACCGGCACAACCGGCGCGGCCGCCACGACCGCCACAAGCGGCGCATCCGTCACGACCGTCACGACCGTCGACGTGGACCACAGCGACGCCGAGTACCGCGCGTGGCTGAAGGAAGCCGTTCGCAAGGTCCAGGCGGACGCCAACCGTTCCGCGGACACCCACCTGCTGCGCTTCCCGCTCCCCGAGGCGTGGGGCATCGACCTCTACCTCAAGGACGAGTCCACGCACCCCACGGGCTCGCTCAAGCACCGCCTCGCGCGCTCGCTGTTCCTGTACGCCCTCTGCAACGGCTGGATCCGCCCCGGCCGCCCGGTCATCGAAGCCTCCTCGGGCTCCACCGCCGTCTCCGAGGCGTACTTCGCGAAGCTGATCGGGGTCCCCTTCATCGCGGTCATGCCCCGGACCACCAGCCCGGAGAAGTGTCGCCTCATCGAATTCCACGGCGGCGAATGCCACTTCGTGGACGACTCCATGAAGATGTACGAGGAGTCGGCGGAGCTCGCCGCCCGCACCGGCGGTCACTACATGGACCAGTTCACGTACGCCGAGCGGGCCACCGACTGGCGCGGCAACAACAACATCGCAGAATCGATTTACCAGCAGCTGCGCCTGGAGCGCTTCCCCGAACCGGCCTGGATCGTCGCGACCGCCGGCACCGGCGGCACCTCCGCGACCATCGCGCGCTACGTGCACTACATGCAGCACGACACCCGGATCTGTGTCCCGGACCCGGAGAACTCCTGCTTCTTCGACGGCTGGACCCAGGGCGACCCGAACGCGACCAGCGACTGCGGTTCGCGCATCGAGGGCATCGGCCGGCCCCGGATGGAGCCGAGCTTCGTGCCGGGCGCCATCGACCGGATGATGAAGGTCCCGGACGCGGCGAGCGTCGCCGCCTGCCGCGCGCTGGAGCAGGCGATCGGCCGCAAGGCGGGCGGCTCCACCGGAACCGGCCTGTGGAGCGCCCTGAAGATCGTCTCCGAGATGGTGGCGGAGGGCCGCACGGGCAGCGTCGTCACCCTGCTCTGCGACTCGGGCGACCGCTACCTGGACAAGTACTACTCGGACCAGTGGCTGACCGCGCAGGGGCTCGACCTGGCCCCGTACGCGAAGACGATCGAGACGCTGCTGACGACGGGGGCCTGGCGCGAGCCGGTCGGCTGAGCGCGGTGCGGCGCGGTGCGGTGCACGTCCTGCGCCATGGCCTGGCGTTCGAAAACGTGAAGGTGCGTGCGAGCCCACCCCTGTAGATTGCTCCGGCGCATCAGAAGAGCACAGGGGACGAACACAGGGGTGGGCGAATGAAGGCAGCGAAGGCCGTGGCGGGCGCCGCGGTGATCATGGTCATGTCCGCGGGGGCCGTGGGCTGTTCGGCGGCGGAGAAGAAGGCCGCCGAAACGGCCGAGGCGATGGTGGCATCACTCACCAAGGCCTCCGACGCGGCCTCGCAGGCGGGCTCCGCCGAGGTCAAGATGTCGGTGACGTCGCCCGACACCGGCGGCAGTCCCACGGTCATGACCGGCGTCTACTCGTGGGGCAACGGCCTCGCGATGGAGGCCGAAGTACCCGCCAAGGACCTCCAGATGGAGGACCTGGTCAAGGACGGCACGGTCACCTACCGGATGGTCCAGGGCGCGTACTACTACCAGGTCGACCCGGCGGAGTCCGGTGAGTTCAAGGGCAAGACCTGGCTGAAGGTGGAAGCCTCGGCGATCCTCGGGGAACAGGGCGCGGCCGCGATGAACGGCCCCAACAACGACCCCACCGCCGGCCTGAAGATGCTCAAGTGGGCGAAGGGCGTTGACAAGATCGGCAAGGAGGACGTGAACGGCAAGCCGACCGTCCACTACAAGGCCACCATCCCGACGGACAAGCTGGACAAGAATTCCGGGGCGATGTTCGAGGCGCTGGGCGGCAACAGCAGCGACCTCGTCACGGACGTCTGGGTGGACGACAAGGGCATGCCGGCCCGCCTGATCCAGTCCGTCGGAACCACGACCGTCGCGGTGGACTTCTTCTCCTTCGGAGCCGCCAAGGAGATCGCCGTCCCGCCGGCCGCAGAGACGGCCGACATCACCGAGGCGTTCAAGAACGCGAACAAGGGCCAGGGCTAAGGGCCGGAGCCAGAGTCGAAGCCAGGGTCGGAGCCGGAGCCGGAGCCGGAGCCGGAGCCGGAGCCGGAGCCGGAGCCGGAGCCGGCCGGAGCCAGGGCTGACGCGGGAACCGTGTCGGCCGGCGGGACGCGCTACTGGCCCTGGCCGGACGCGCGCCGGGCGGCCAGTCGTGTGTCCAGGGTCCGGACCGCCTGGCGGAAGGAGTGGCCCAGGGCCGGGCGGGCGCCGGTGAGGGCGAGGCGGAACGGGGCCGAGCCGTCCGCCGCGAAGGTCCAGCGGACGTGGGTGCCGGACCCGTCGGGGGACGACCCGCGCGAGGTCAGCCGCCACTCCTCCAACAGGGCCCGGACACCCGGGGCGTTGGTCGAGTCGACCCGGTACGCGTAACGCTGCTCGGGATCCGACGCCATGATCGTCTCCTCGAAGCGGACCCCGCCCAGCAGCTTTATCTCGCGGCCCGCGCCGCCCTGCGTGGGGCGGGCCAGGCTCACCGCCCTGAACCAGCGCGGCCAGCCCTCCACTTCCTCGGCGAGAGCCCGGTACACGTCCTCGGGCGCCGCCGCGACCTCCGCGGCGAAGACCAGCCGGATCGGCGCGTCCTCTATGAAGTCCAGCCCCACCGGGCGGAGTCGGCGAGCCATGGCGGTACCCCCTGGGGTTCGAGTGCGAACGGGCGCGCGACACCATAGCGGCACGCGCGGAAGAAGTCCGTAGCAGTGGGCACCGAGCCTGGGCGTGGCTCTGGGCGTGCCTCTGGGCGTGGGTCTGGGCAGGGGCCGCGCCGGGCGGGATGCTGGAGCTCCTCCCCAGAGGAATCTCGCCACGAGCGGAGGCTGCCGTGCCGGAGACGCCCGTACCAAAGCCGCCCCCTGCACCCCTTGCACCCCCTGCAGCCCCCGCATCCCCCACGCCTCCCGCACCCCTCCGCCTGGAGTTGCTCGTCCACGGAGTCGCCGGCTCCGCCCCGAGCGAGTTGCTCGGCGACCCGCGTACCGTGCGCGTCACCGGCGACTCCACCGCCGCCGTCTTCCGCCGTACCGAGGACGCCGACGCCGAGGCGCACCCCGAGCGGTACGCCGGGCGGCCCGTTCCCGAGGCGTACTGCTGGTCCCGGCTCACCTCCGGCAACGGCGCCCGCGCGCTGTGGCTGCTGCTCCTGCCCTTCATGGTGGCCAACCTCGCCCACTGGGCCCGGCCCGCCGGCCCCGCGGGCACCGCGCCGCGCGCCGTCCGCGCGTACGGGGTCCTCGTACGGATCCTCGCGCTCAGCCTGACCGTCGTGCTGATCGCGGCCGCCTGCGAGGTCGCGCTCGATCTGTTCGCCTGGCAGTGCGCGGGCTCCGGCACCTGCGCCGGCTCCCGTTCCTGGCTGCGCTTCCTCGCGCCGGGCGGCGGCTGGTGGGCCGAGCCCGGCCGCCGCCTCGCGCTCGGGGCGCTGGTGCCGGCCGCGTTGACCGGGCTGCTCTGGTACCTGTCGAACCGCACCTGGAGCGCCTACGAGTCCCAGCCGCCGCCCGCCGGCGCCGCCGACCCGGACACCGCCGGCAGCACCGTCCCCGCCCTCGGCCGCCCCGGATTCTGGTACGGGCGCCGCCTCGTGGCCCGGCTGCGCGCCGCGCACACCGCCGCGGGCCTGCTCACCGTGGCGGTGGCCGTCTCCGTGCCGACCGCCCGCCACGACCGCCGCTCCGGCGCCCCCGTACTGGAAGGCCTCGGCTGGGCCGCCCAGGCCCTGCTCGCCGTCGGAGCCGTGGCCGTGGCCTGGGTCGTCTGCCGGCGAGGCCGGACCGAGGACCGGGCCGACCACCACCTCGACCGGGCCGCCGTCACCCTGCTGCCCGGTGCAGCCCTCGTACTGCTGGTCGCCGTCCTCGTGCACGCCTGCTGGGCACGCCCCGGCTGGACCTCCGCCGGGCGGCTCCCCGGGGACTTCGCCTTCGGCGTGCTGATGCTGGGTCAGGGCGGCTGTGTGTTCGCCCTCGCCGTCGTCGCCCGGTACCTGTACCGTCGGGCCCCCGATCCGGCCGCCGCCCTCGGCGGCCTCGGCGGGCCCGCCGTCGCCATGCTGGGTTGTGCCCTCGGCGGGGTGATGTCCGGCGGGGTCGCCCAACGCGTCGCCGACTGGATGGACCGCGGAGCCACGCCCGGCACGCCCGGCGCCCCACTGGCCGGGCCCCCCGTGCTGCTGTCCTGGCAGGCCGCCGTGTTACCCCCGCTGCTCCTCGTACTGGCCCTGCTCGCCGCCTGGTTCGCGGTGCGCGGAGCCCGTGCGCGGCGCCGGATCGCCGACGGCATCGCAGCCGAGTACCCGGGGGAGACCCCGGACGGGCCCCGCAGCCGCCGGATCGCGGGAGCGCGGGCCGCCGCCGCGCTCACCGACTCCGCGCCCTGGTTCGTCGCGGCCGTCTCCGGGATCACCCTGCTGCTCGGCGCCGCGGCGCTCGCCGGGGCCTGGATCGGCGGGCGGGTCCCCGGCGAGGCGGCCCGGGGGAGCGGGCCGCTGCTGGAGGCCGCCGCCCGTACCGCACAGGACACCGGGTCCTGGCTCATCGGCTTCGGCTTCGTCCTCTTCGTGACCTGGGGCCGGCGCGCCTACCGGGACCCCGCCGCGCGCCGCACCATCGGCATCCTGTGGGACGTCGGCACCTTCTGGCCGCGCGCCGCCCACCCCTTCGCCCCGCCCTGCTACGCCGAGCGCGCCGTCCCCGACCTGACCTGGCGGATGACCGCCTGGACCGGCCGCACCGGCGGTCGCCTCGTCATCTCCGGCCACTCCCAGGGCAGCGTCCTGGCCACGGCGGCCGTCTGGCAGCTGCCGCCGACCGTTCGCCGCCGGGTCGCCCTGCTCACGTACGGATCCCCGCTCGCCCGCCTCTACGGACGCTGGTTCCCCGCCTACTTCGGCCCGGGTCCGCTCACCGCCCTGCACGGCGAGCTCGACTGCTGGCGCAACCTCTGGCGGGCCACCGACCCCATCGGCGGCCCGGCGCTCCCCGGAGCCGGCCAGGACGTGGACCGCGGCCCGCTCGCCGACCCGATCGCCTACGGCCGCAGCGCCCGGCATCCGCTGCCCGCGCCGATCCTGGGCCACTCCGATTACCAGGCCGACCCGGCCTTCGCCGCCGAACGCGACGCGCTGCTAGCCCGGTTGGACGAGACCGCGCGGGCCCGGGAGCTCCGGCCGGAGGCAGCCGGAGGAGTACCCGGCCAACGGCCCGCCGTCAGCAAGGAGCGGGCAGGGCCGGCAGGGCGGGCAGATCCGCCGGGAACAGCAGGGTGAGATCGTCCGTGCTCGGCTCCGACAGCTGCGCCACCCGCCCCGCGTGCCGCTCGACCATCGACTCGAAGGTCTGGCGCGCGGTGCGGCCGTTGCCGAAAGCCGGCCCCTTGGGCAGTTCCGTGAAGTACGTCAGCAGCGCCTCGGACGTGCCCTCGCCGAGCCGGTACTCGTGCTCCTCCGCCTGCTGCTCCACGATCCGCAGCAGCTCCCCGGGCCCGTAGTCGCCGAAGGTGATGGTCCGTGAGAAGCGCGAGGCGACGCCCGGGTTGACCGTGAGGAAGCGGTCCATCTCCGCCGTGTACCCGGCGACGATCACGACCACCGCGTCACGGTGGTCCTCCATCAGCTTGACCAGCGTGTCGATCGCCTCGCGCCCGAAGTCCCGGCCCGAGTCCTCCGGGGCCAGCGCGTACGCCTCGTCGATGAACAACACTCCGCCGCGCGCCCGGTCGAAGGCCTCCTGCGTGCGGATCGCGGTCGAGCCGATGTGCTCGCCGACCAGGTCCACCCGGGACACCTCGACGAGGTGGCCGCGCTCCAACACCCCTAGGGAGGCGAGGATCTCCCCGTAGAGCCGGGCGACCGTGGTCTTGCCGGTGCCGGGTGAGCCGGTGAAGACCAGGTGCCGGCGCACGGAGGCCGCCTTCAGACCCGCCTGCTGCCGCCGCCGACCCACCTCGATCATGTCGGTGAGCGCGCGCACCTCGCGCTTGACGCTGTCCAGGCCCACCAGCGCGTCGAGTTGCCCCAGCACCTCGCCCGAACCCCGGGCGCCCGCCGCCGGGCCGCCGCCCGGCCCGCCCGCGGGGCGCGGTACGGGCACCTCCGCCGCCGGCGGTACGTCGGCCCGCGCCGCGGTGACCGTACGGATCTCCGCGCGCTCCCCGACGAACGCCGCGCCGGACGCCGACTGGGCCGCCAGGCGGGTCCCGGACTCGTCGCTGGTGCAGTCCTCGACAGCCGGCCCGTCCTCCGCGAACTCGTACCCCCCGCGCGCGCAGCGCTCGGTGTGGCAGCGGGTCAGCGTCGTGCGACAGCCGTCGATGACGTGGAAGCCGAAGCCGGAACTGCCCTCCACCCGGCAGGCCGTGAAGGTGCCGCGGCCGCCCGCCGACACGTAGAACCCGGCCTCGGCGGGGGAGGTGACAGTGCACCGCTCCAGGGCCGGGTCGGCGCCCTTGGTGACGATCACACCGGTCTGCACGGAGTCGACGGTGCAGTTGGCGAGGGTGCCGCCGCTGCCGTGGTCACGGAACCAGGCGCCCGTGCCCGCCTCGCGGATCCGGCAGTCGTCCAGCTGGGCGGTCGCCCCGTCGCTCACCGACACGGCGGTGTTGCGCACCTGCGAGAGATCGCTGTCGACCACGTCCACGCGCGAGCCCCGGTCCAGCACGAACAGCGCGTCCGGTACGTCGTGCACCCGGCAGGAGTCGAGGGAGACGGTGGCCCCGTCACTGATCCACACCGCCGGATAGTCGCCCGTGCTGTCGTGGATCTCGCAGGACTCGGCATCGACCCTGGTCCCCGGATCCCACACCGACAGCCCGTTGCGGCCGAACCGGCGGACCGTGGTGCGGCTGAGGGTGAGCACCGAACGGGACCGCAGGTCGACCGCGTTCTCCGGGATGTCGTGGATGTCGCAGCCCGCCAGGGTGAGTACCGCGTCGGTGTCGAGGGTGACCCCGTCGCCCGAGGTGCGGTGCACCGCGCAGTCCGTCAGCCGAGCCGCGGCCCGCGCGGCGATCTGCACGCCGGCGCCCTTGATCTCATACACCTCGCAGCCCAGCGCCTCCAGGCCCGAACCCTCGCCGGTGACGCCGATGCCCGCGCCCGTGGCGTGGTGGATCCGGCAGCGCTCCAGCCGGGGCCGGCCGCCGCCGCGCACCGAGACGCCGGTCTGCCCGGCGGCCACGACCTCGCACTCCTCGAACACCCCGCCGCCGCCGTCCAGTACGGCGATCCCGACGCCGGTCGGATTCTCCACCGTGCACCGCCGCACCAGGGGCCGCGCCCCGGAGCCGCGCACCTCGATGCCGGCCGCCGAACGCGTGCTGACCCGCAGATCGGTGAGCTCGGGTGAACCGTCCTCGACGAGCAGCGCGGGCGCCGCCCGGTCCTGGCCCTCCAGGTGCAGGTCCTGGACCACGGCCGAGGCGCGCACGGTCAGCGCGACCCCGTCGAGCGGGGCGATCCGCACCGACCCCATCCCGCCCTCGGGCCCGCGCAGCGTGACGGCGTGGTCCAACACCAGGTTCTCCCGGTAGGTGCCGGGGGAGATGGACAGCACGTCCCCGTCGCCCGCGACGGCGAGCGCGGCGGTCAGCGTCGGATACTCACCGGAGCGGCGCCGCCAGCGCGAAGACCCGCCGTGCGTCACCTGGACCGTGCCCTGAGCCATGGTGCTGTCGTGCCCCCGCCCTCGTACTTGCCGTGCCGATGCGACCGATCTGGTCTGGCCGCTCCACCGTAGCGCGCGCGGCGCCGGTGGGTGGCCAGGTCAACTGCCCGCGCCCGCCCTGCCCCAGTCGGGTCCGGCGGCCGCCCAGGCGCGGTCCAGGCGTATGTACCGCCGATGCACGAGCCTGCGTACGACCAGCCGTCGGACCGTCTCGACCAGCGCGGCGGCGCCGATGGCGATGGCCAGGCCCACGGCCCCCGCGTGCAGGGCCGCGGAAGACGGGTCGAGGGGTTGCCCGACCAGCCGGCCGCGCGCGTCGGTCCAGATCCGGAACCGGTCGCCGGGCCGCGGCGGTTCCTCAGCTGCCGGCACCGTGCCCTGGTGGCTACTGCCGTCGGGCGCGGTCCACGCGGCCACGATCTGCGTCCGGCGCGGGGCCGTCCGCTGCGCCGACGGATCGGCGGACTGCCCCGAGGCCGGCTCGGGGGCCTGCCGGACCACCACCGCCGCCACGAGGTGCCGCTCCTGGCGCTGCTCGCGCGCGGCCCGCTGCAAGGTCCCGTCCACCGTGAGGCCCGCGACCCAACCGAGGGCCGGAGCCACCACCAGGACGCACACCACCGCGGCGAACGCCACCCATGCCTCGAAGAGATCGGTCGGCCGACGCAGCGGATTGCGCCGCCAGCGCCACACTCCCATTGCTGTCCACACGGTTTGGCTCCCCCTGCCTCCGCGAGCTCCGCCTGCCTGCGCGTCCAAGCCTCCCGCACGCTCCGGTAACGCGCATTCCGGGACGCGCGAGACATGTGTCACCCGATCCGGTGCCGGCTCGGTGCCGGCTCCGAGCCGGCGGTCCACCTGTCTCGACTGATCCAACGGGCTGGTCGTGCCGGTTGGTTCCAGCCGGGACGCAGAGCCCCCCGAAGGTGTCATTCCGGTGGGCCTACGCGGGTCATTCCAGGACGCGGACCTCGTCGCCGACGCGCACGGTACCGAGCCGCACCGGCACCAGCAGCCGCCCGAACGCCAGCGATTTGCCGATCCTCCGGTGCTTGGCCAGCGTCTTCAGCGGTTCCTTGCCCCGCTCCGCCGTCCGCTGGTCGGTGGTGGTCACGATGCACCGGCCGCATTCGCGCACCCCGCGGAACTCGGCGTCGCCGATCGCCAGGCGCCGCCAGCCGTCCTCCGCCCACGCCTCCGCCCCGGCGACCACCACATTGGGGCGGAACCGGTTCATCGGCAGCGGGCCCTCCTCGGGATGGTCCCCCCGGGCGATCAGCGAGTTGAGCGCGTCCAGCGACGCGAGGGTGGTGATCAGCAGCGGATAGCCGTCGGCCAGGCTCACCGTCTCGCCCGGCAGCGCGTAGTCCGGGTCGACGGGCCGGCGCACGGCCGGGTCGTCCATGTGCGCGAGCCGCACCTGCACCCCGAGGTACTCGCCGAACCAGTCGGCAGCGGCGTCCGCCGCGAGCACCGTCTCGATCTTCTTCCCGAACAGCACGACCGGCTCCAGCGGTCCCGGTTCGGGCACCTCCACCACCAGCTCCGCCATGCCCGGAGCGGACACCGCGATCCGGCCGCCGCCCAACGGACGCGCCGAAGCCAACGCCAGCCGCGGCTGCTGGCGTTGGGTTATGACCACGCCCTCGGTGTCGACCAGCGCCCACCGCCGGTCCCCGGACAGACCCCACGGCTCCACGGCCACCTCGTCGGGAGCGGTCCCCGCTACCGACTTGACGGGATGGACGTGGAGCGCCTGGACATACAAGTTCGACATAGGGGCATACTGCCGGCCCCGTCCGCGGCCCAAGCAACTGTCACGGGTTCGGTCAGTAGCCGCGCCCCTGGAACGGACGGCCGTACGGGTCCTCGTACGAGGCGCCCTGAACCGGCGCGGGCACCTGAACCGGAACCTGCATCGGGCGCGGCGCGGCCGGACGCATGGCCTCGTAACCGGCGGCCGCGGCGACCGGGCGGGGCTGCTGCGGCATGTACCCGGCGCGGGCGCCGACCGGCTGCTGCTGGGGGATGTAAGGGGCGGGCGCGTTCTGCAGCGGCATCGGCTGCTGCGCGGCCTGCTGCTGGTACGGGTACCCGTAGCCCGGCGCCTGCTGCTGGGGCATCGCCGGCGGTAGCGCCGCCGGCAGGGCGGGCAGCGCGGAGGCGAGGGCCGGGAGGTACCCACCGCTCGAATACCCGGCACTGGGGGAGTCGTAGGCGGCCGGAACGCGGATCGGGGCGATCTGCGGAGTGCCGCGTTCGGCGACGAGGGAGTCGTAGATGGGGGTGTCCGGGAAGGAGGGCGCGGAGTAGTAACCGCCGCCATAAGTGGAGCGGGGGGAGGTCATGGGACATAAGTTAAGCCCACGACTTCACGGGGTCCATAGCGAGGTGTCACCAACACCGTCCTGACCTGCATATTCGCAGGTCAGGGCCCCACCTTTCACTTGGCGTTCACGTGCACGATTCGCCACGTCCGTACCGTCTTGTTCCCACTCGTACTCACCGGTTGCATGCTGCACGGATTTGGTGTTGACGCAGTGTCACAACCCGGTGACCTCGGATGACGTTGGTTTTGACCGCAGTTCGTCGACCCATCCCCGTTTCAGGCGTCACTGGGCCGGGCATAGGTACGGCCCTTCCAGGCCGCTCCGCGCCCCCGGTAGTGCTGGACGGCCGAGTCGACGGTCATCAACAGGTACAGGAACGCGGTGAACGGGAGCAGCGGGGCCAGCGCGGCCGGCTGGCGGTAGTAGCGGAGCATCGGCAGGTAGGTGCCTGCCATCAGAAGCCAGGCCAGACCGCCGGCCCAGGCGACGGCCGGATGCCCGGTCGCGAGCCCCGCCGCCAGGGCGGCCGGGGGCACGAGGTAGACCAGCACCAACCCGGCGACGGTGCCCGCCAGCAGGAGGGGCTGGTGACGCAGTTGCGCGTAGGCGCTCCGCGAGACCATCCGCCACAGGTCGCCGAGCACGGGGTACGGGCGCACGCTGTCCACCCGCTCCGCGAGCCCGAGCCAGATCCGCCCGCCGGACCCCTGCACGGCACGGGCCAGGGACACGTCGTCGATGACGGCCTGCCGGATCGAATCGGGCACCCCGGCCTTCACGGCGGCCTCGGTGCGCAGCAGGACGCAGCCGCCGGCGGCCGCCGCGGTGCGGGCGGCGGGGCGGTTGATCCGGCGGAACGGGTAGAGCTGCGCGAAGAAGTAGACGAAGGCAGGTACGACGAGCCGCTCCCAGAAGCCGACGACGCGCAGCCGGGCCATCTGGGACACCAGGTCGAGGTCGGCGGAGGTCGCGGCGGCGACGAGCTCGCGGAGGCTGTCCGGCTCGTGCGCGATGTCGGCGTCGGTGAGCAGCAGGTAGTCGGGCGGGGCGGGATGCGCTGCGCGCGCGTGCGCGATGCCGTGGCGCAGCGCCCAGAGCTTGCCCGTCCAGCCGGGGTCGGGGTCGCCGGGGGAGACGACGGTCAGCGGCAGCCCGGGCTGCTCGCGCGCGAGCCGGAGCGCGAGGGCGGCCGTACCGTCCGTACTGCCGTCGTCCACCAGGACCACCTCGGCCTCGCCGGGATAGTCCTGGGCGATGAGCGACGGCAGGCTCCGGGGCAGCACCTCGGCTTCGTCGCGCGCCGGCACGACGATCGCCACGGACGGCCAGCGGGCGGGAGCGGTGCGGTGGGGGAGCCGGACGTCGGTGCGCCAGAACATGCCCTGGGCGAGGGTGAGCCAGAGCCAGGCGGCGAGGGAGGCGTAGGCCGCGCAGGCGGCGGTGAGGAGGCCCATGTCGGCAGTGTGCCGGGCGCTGCGCGGCGTGTCGCGCACCTGACGCGCCCGGTGCGCCGTTGCCCTCCCGGGCGGGGCGGCGAGGAAACGGGCGGCTTCGCTGCCGGGGCTCTGCCCCGGACCCCGCGCCTCAAGCGCCGGCGGGGCTGGATTTTCCTGGGCCGGGATCGGCCTGGGTTGGGGCGGTGCCCCGCCGGAGTGTCTCCTCGTCCTCGCGCACTTGGCAGGTGCTTCGATCCGTGAGCGTGGTTGCGCGC
>NZ_JBHWJY010000103.1:0-27264 GCF_042731135.1 Streptomyces sp. NPDC059874 | reverse complement strand
GCTGCGCGGAGCCTTCCCCCACCCCGCCCCTTCCCGAAACCGGGGCTCCGCCCCAGACCCCGCGCCTCAAACGCCGGCGAGGCTGGATGGGTGCGGCTCAAGCGGCGGCGGGGCCGGGTGGGGGCGGCTCAGGCGTCGGCGGGGCCGGGTGGGGGCGGCTCAAGCGTCGGCGAGGCCGGGGGTTGCCCGGTCGCACCGGAAGGCACAGGCAGACCGCCAAAGCCAGGGGCGGCACCCGTCACGGATAGCGGCGCGGCGTCCACGTGATCCGCGAGCCGTCGGCCCGCTCGGTGATCCGGGTCTGGGAGGACCCGATCAGCAGGATCGTCCTCATGTCCACCTCGGACGGCTCCAGTTCCGCGAGCGTGACGATCCGTACCGACTGCTCCGGCCCGCCCACGTCGCGCGCGACGACCACCGGGGTCTCAGGCGCGCGCAGCTCCAGCAGCAGCTCGCGCGCCTGCGCCACCTGCCAGGTCCGGCTGCGCGAACCGGGGTTGTACAGCGCGAGCACCAAGTCCGCGGCAGCCGCCGCGCGCAGGCGCTCGGCGATCACCTCCCACGGCTTGAGCCGGTCCGACAGCGACACGGTCGCGTAGTCGTGGCCGAGCGGCGCACCGGCCGCGGCGGCCGCCGCGTTGGCCGCCGTCACCCCCGGCAGGACCCGCACCGGCACGTCCTTGTACCCGTCCTGCCCGGCGACCTCCAGCACCGCCGTGGCCATGGCGAAGACACCGGGGTCACCACCGGAGACCACCGCAACCCGCTTGCCCCTGCGAGCAAGATCCAGGGCGAACTCGGCGCGCTCCGATTCCACCTTGTTGTCCGAACCGTGCCTGACCTGGCCCGGCTTGACCGGCACCCGGTCCAGGTACGTCGTGTACCCGACCAGCACCTCGGCGTCGGCGAGCGCCCGCCGCGTCTGCGGGGTCAGCCACAACGGCCCGGCCGGACCAGTCCCCACCACCACGACCTCCCCGGGCCCGGACGGCACGCTGCCCGGGTTGCCGATCCGGCTGGGCACCACGGCGACGGCGAAGTACGGCACGCTCGAAGGGTCGGTCTCGGCCAGCGTGCCGGTCCGCTCGCCCTCCATGGTGGCGCGTTCGACGTAACGGGCCTCGGCGAGCCGGCCACTGCTCTCCATCGCGCCGCGCACGGCGGGGAAGGTCCGGCCGAGCTTCATCACGACGGCCGAGTCGGTGGCGGCGAGGCGGGCGGTGAGCTCCTCCTCGGACAGGGTGCCGGGGAGGATGGTCAGCACCTCCTCGCCCTCCACGAGCGGGGTCCCGAGCCGGGCGGCGGCGGCGCTCACCGACGTGACGCCGGGGATCACCTCGGTCTCGTACCGGTGCGCGAGCCGCTTGTGCATGTGCATGTACGAGCTGTAGAAGAGCGGGTCGCCCTCCGCGAGCACGGCGACGGTCCGGCCGGCGTCCAGGTGCACGGCCAGCCGGGCGGCGGCGGCCTCGTAGAACTCCTCCATCGCCCCCTGGTAGCCCCCGGGGTGGTCGGTGGTCTCGGTGGTGACCGGATAGACCAGCGGCTCCTCGATGTGCGTCTCGCGCAGGTGCTTGGCGGCGATCGACCGGGCGATCGACCGCCCGTGCCGGGCGCTGTGGTACGCGACGACATCGGCCTCGCCGATCACCTCGACGGCCCGCAGGGTCATCAGATTGGGATCGCCGGGCCCGAGCCCGACGCCGTAGAGACGTCCGGCGCTCATTCGGCCACGCTCGCAATGGCGTTGACGGCGGCAGCGGCGATGGCGCTGCCGCCCCGCCGGCCGCGCACGATCAGGTGGTCCAGCCCGGAGGGGTGCGCGGCGAGCGCGTCCTTGGACTCGGCGGCGCCGATGAACCCGACGGGCACGCCGATGACGGCGGCGGGACGCGGGGCGCCCTCCTCGATCATCTCCAGCAGCCGGAACAGCGCGGTCGGCGCATTGCCGACGGCGATCACGGAGCCATCCAACAGGCCCCGGTCGCGCCAGACTTCGAGCGCGGCGGCGCTGCGCGTGGTGCCCATCTTCGCGGCGAGTTCCGGCACGGCCGGATCGGACAGAGTGCAGATCACCTCGTTGTCGGCAGGCAGTCGCTTGCGCGTGACCCCGCTGGCGACCATCTGGACGTCGCACAGGATCGGCGCACCCGCCTCGAGCGCGGCACGGGCCCGCAGCACCACCTCGGGCGTGTAGCCCAGGTCCTGGGGCAGGTCGGTCATCCCGCAGGCGTGAATCATGCGCACCGCGACCTGGGCGACCGAGGCGGGCAGCCCGGAGAGATCCGCCTCGGCGCGGATCGTGGCAAAGGACTGGCGGTAGATCGCGGCGCCGTCCTTCTCGTACTCAAACACGGTGTACTCGCTCATTTCTTCACTGCGGCTTCGGACTCTGAGGGGTATGCGTTGCGCGCGGCCGTAAGACCGGCCGCCAGGTCTCTTGTTCGGCAGGGCACTTCCCGCCCGTGCACGGTCAGCCGGTATCCGTCCCCCGTGGCGAGGGCGTCCACCCACTGCGTCCCCCGCGGGTGCCCGCACCTGCGCTCGCAGCCGGACCAGTGCACGGGCAGCGACCCGCGCGCGTCCGCCACGACGGCACGCGCGTCGGCACGTACGTCGGCAAGGGACTTCGCACAACCCGGCCTCCCCGTACAGGCGGTGACGGACCGCCAGGCACTGTCGGGGTCGGTGACGAGCCCGGGGTCGACGTCCGGGGCGCCGGTGACGACGATGCTGCGCCAGGGGGTGATCCGCAACTCCCCCGGCATCGTCCGCCATTGGGCGGTGGTGAGCCGGCCGAGCGGGATCAGCACGCACAGCGCGTCCGCGTGCACGCCGGGAGCGGGCGGCGGTGCGTACGGCCTGGGCGCGTCCGGAACGTACCCGGCGGGAATACCGGAGGCGGCGATCCACTCACCGAACTCTGCGGTGTCCAGGGCGTGTTCCGGCGGGAGCTCGGCGATGCGCCACGCTCGGGTGCCGGCATCGGCGACGGCGTCGAGGAAGCGGTGCGAGGCCATCAGGGCGGCCCTGGGCGCGTCCGCCTCGGCGACCTCGACGGCGTCGCGGGCCGCGCCGAGGCGCAGCAGCGTCCGACCGCCGGCATCGGGGCCGAGCAGGGTGATGTCCGGATCGAGCGCGGCCACGTCCCCACGCCCGTCGTCGACGGCGAACAGGAACCGCCCGGACAGGGCGGTGACGCGCGGGTCGGCGCAGAGCAGCGCGTCCAGCGCGCGGACGGGGCCGGCGTCGGCGAGCGGTGTGGCGACGATGTTGCGCACCCGCTCGTGGGCCGGGGCCGGCAGCAACCCGACCCCGTCGAGCAGCTCGGCGAGCCCGCCCCCGCACTCCTCGCCGAGGCCGCGCAGCTGCACGTTCCCCCGCGAGGTGAGCTCCAAATGCCCGTCCCCGAACCGGTCGGCGGCCAACGCCAGCGCGGCGGCCTGCGGCGCGTCGAGCAGCCCACCGGGTATCCGCACCCGCGCGAGGAACCCGTCGTCCGCGGCATGCAGCCGCAGCGCACCGGGGCAGGCGTCACCGCGGTCCCGTATGACGGGTTCATCCCGCGATGCGGCGGAAGGGGGCTGGGGCATGGCGGCGAGCATACCCACGATTCCCCTCCCCCGACCTGTGTCCGTCGCCACCCTCAGCAGCCGCAACCCGCCGCACCGTCACCTTCCCGCCCCCGGCCGCCACATCCAACCCTTGCCATCCAGCCACCCCACCCCACCCGGCCAATCCGGCCCCGCCGCGCCAAATCCAGCCCCACCGGCGTTTGAGACGCGGAGCCAAATCCAGCCCCACCGGCGTTTGAGACGCGGAGCCAAATCCAGCCCCACCGGCGTTTGAGACGCGGGGCCAAATCCAGCCCCGCCGGCGTTTGAGGCGCGGGGTCCGGGGCAGAGCCCCGGCAACGGACCCGCACCCGACCGAACCCCGCCACCGCAAGCGCAGCGCACCGGCAGAGCCCCGGCAACGGCGCCGCACCCGAACCTCACCCGAACCACCCCCAGGCCGCACCAGCCGCCGGCGCAGCGCCACCGCAGCACCGCCCACCCCCGCACACCCCCGCCTCGCCCGGCCAGGGCAAAGGCCCCCTAGGATGAGCCCGGCGGCGCCACACGGTCCGCCATCGCCGAGGACGGCGACATGGGAGGAAGCCCGGTGCGATTCCGGCGCGGTCCCGCCACTGTGAACCCGGCGGCCAATGGCCAAAGGGTGAGTCAGGAACTCCCGCTGTCCTCACTGCCCGGGGCGCGGAAACCCCGAGGAAGGCCTGCCGCCGCATGATCCTGCTGCTGTCGACGTCCGACACCGATCTGCTCAGCGCCCGCGCCGCGAACACGGCCAACACGGCGACCCCGGCCGACGGCTCCACACCCGGCCCCGTCCCGTACCGCTTCGCGAACCCCTCCCGCCTTCCCCTCGACGACCTCCCCGTACTCCTCGACGGAGTCGACCTGGTCGTCGTACGCCTCCTCGGCGGCCTCCGCGCCTGGCAGGACGGCCTCGACGTCCTCCTGGCCCCCGGCCAGACCCGCCCGGTCGTCGTCCTGACGGGCGAACAGGCACCCGACGCCCAGCTCATGGAGGCCTCCACGGTCCCCATCGGCATCGCGGCCGAGGCGCACGCCTACCTCGCGCACGGCGGCCCGGCCAACCTCGAGCAGCTGGCCCGCTTCCTCTCGGACACCGTCCTCCTCACCGGCCACGGCTTCGAGCCCCCGGCCGCCGCCCCCACCTGGGGCCCCTTGGAGCGCGACCCCCAAAGCACCGCCGGCACCACCGGCAACACCGGCACCACCGGCCCCACCATCGCGGTGCTCTACTACCGCGCCCACCAAATGTCCGGCAACACCGCCTTCGTGCACGCCCTCTGCGACGCCATCGAAGCCAAGGACGCGACGCCGCTCCCCCTCTACGTCTCCTCCCTCCGCACCCCGGAGCCGGAGCTCCTCCAGGCCCTGGCCTCCGCGGACGCGATCGTCACCACCGTCCTGGCCGCCGGCGGCACCCGCCCCGCCACCGCCTCGGCCGGCGGTGACGACGAGTCCTGGGACGCCGGCGCCCTCGCCGCCCTCGGCGTGCCGATCCTCCAGGCCCTGTGCCTGACCGGCTCCCGCTCCGCCTGGGAGGAGAACGACGAGGGCCTGTCCCCCCTCGACGCCGCCACCCAGGTCGCCGTGCCCGAGTTCGACGGCCGCCTGATCACGGTCCCGTTCTCCTTCAAGGAGCTCGACGAGGACGGCCTGCCCGCCTACGTGGCCGACCCCGAGCGCGCCGCCCGCGTCGCCGGAATCGCCGTGCGCCACGCCCGTCTGCGCCACATCGAGCGGCGCGACAAGCGCATCGCCCTGGTCCTCTCCGCGTACCCCACCAAGCACTCCCGCATCGGCAACGCGGTCGGTCTCGACACCCCGGCCAGCGCCGTCGAACTGCTCCGCACCCTCATCGCCGAGGGCTACGACTTCGGCCCCGTCCCCGAGATCCCCGGTCTGGTCTCCGGCGACGGCGACGAGCTCATCCGCGCGCTCATCGAGGCCGGCGGCCACGACCAGGACTGGCTGACCGAGGAGCAGCTGGCGCGCAACCCGGTCCGCATCCCGGCGGCCGACTACAAGCGCTGGTTCGCCCAGCTGCCCGCCGACCTCCGCGAGAGCGTCGAGGAGCACTGGGGCGAGGCCCCCGGCAACATGTTCGTCGACCGCTCCGCCAACCCCGAGGGCGACATCGTCCTGGCCGCCCTGCGCCGCGGCAACCTGCTGATCCTCATCCAGCCGCCGCGCGGCTTCGGCGAGAACCCGATCGCGATCTACCACGACCCGGACCTGCCGCCGTCCCACCACTACCTGGCGGCCTACCGCTGGATCCAGGCGAGCGCCTCCGACGGCGGCTTCGGCGCCGACGCCATGATCCACCTCGGCAAGCACGGCAACCTGGAATGGCTCCCGGGCAAGAACGCCGGGCTGTCCGCCTCCTGCGCCCCCGACGCCGCCCTCGGTGACCTGCCCCTCATCTACCCCTTCCTGGTCAACGACCCGGGCGAGGGCACGCAGGCCAAGCGCCGTGTCCACGCCACCCTCATCGACCACCTCGTCCCCCCGATGGCCCGCGCCGAGTCGTACGGCGACATCGCCCGCCTCGAACAGCACCTGGACGAGTACGCCCAGATCTCCGCGATGGACCCGGCCAAACTCCCGGCCATCCGCGCCCAGATCTGGACGCTGATCCAGGCGGCGAAGCTCGACCACGACCTGGGTCTGGCCGAACGCCCGGACGACGACGGCTTCGACGACTTCCTGCTGCACGTCGACGGCTGGCTGTGCGAGGTCAAGGACGCCCAGATCCGCGACGGCCTGCACGTCCTCGGCGGGGCCCCGACCGGTGAATCCCGCGTCAACCTGGTCCTCGCCATCCTCCGGGCCCGCCAGATCTGGGGCGGCACGACGGCCCTCCCGGGCCTGCGCGAAGCCCTCGGCCTCGACGAGTCCGCAGCCACCCGCACCTCGGCGGACGCCGTCGAGGAGCAGGCCCGCGCCCTGGTCCAGGCGATGGAAGACGCGAACTGGGACCCTTCCGCGGTGTCTTCGATCGCATCGGCGCACTCCCCTGACGTCACCGCGGTACTGGAGTTCGCCGCTCGGGAGGTCGTCCCCCGCCTGGCCGGCACCACGGACGAGATCGCCCACGTCCTCTCGGCGCTGGACGGCGAGTTCATCCCGGCGGGCCCCTCCGGCTCTCCGCTCCGCGGCCTGGTCAACGTCCTTCCGACGGGCCGCAACTTCTACTCCGTCGACCCCAAGGCAGTCCCGTCCCGCCTCGCCTGGGAAACGGGCCAGGCCCTGGCCGACTCCCTGCTCACCCGCTACCGCACGGACAACGGCGAGTGGCCCGCCTCCGTGGGCCTGTCCCTCTGGGGCACGAGCGCGATGCGCACTTCGGGCGACGACGTGGCCGAAGCCCTCTCACTGCTGGGCATCCGCCCGGTCTGGGACGAGGCCTCGCGCCGCGTGACGGGCCTGGAACCCATCCCCCTCGCGGAGCTGGGCCGCCCCCGCATCGACGTGACCCTGCGCATCTCGGGCTTCTTCCGCGACGCGTTCCCGCACGTCATCGCCCTCCTGGACGACGCGGTCCGGCTGGCGGCATCCCTGGACGAGCCGGCGGACCAGAACTTCGTCAGGGCCCACGCCCAAGCGGACCTGGCCGAGCACGGCGACGAACGCCGCGCCACGACCCGCATCTTCGGCTCCCGCCCCGGCACCTACGGCGCGGGCATCCTCCAGCTGATCGACAGCCGCGACTGGCGCACGGACGCGGACCTGGCCGAGGTCTACACGGTCTGGGGCGGCTACGCCTACGGTCGCGGCCTCGAAGGCCGCCCGGCCCGCGACGAGATGGAGACCGCCTACAAGCGCATCACGGTCGCCGCGAAGAACACCGACACCCGCGAACACGACATCGCCGACTCGGACGACTACTTCCAGTACCACGGCGGCATGGTGGCCACGGTCCGCGCCCTGCGCGGCACGGCCCCCGAGGCCTACATCGGCGACTCCACCCGCCCCGAAACGGTGAAGACCCGCACCCTGGTCGAGGAGACCAGCCGCGTGTTCCGGGCCCGCGTCGTCAACCCCAAGTGGATCGAGGCGATGCGCCGCCACGGCTACAAGGGCGCCTTCGAGCTCGCGGCGACGGTCGACTACCTCTTCGGTTATGACGCCACGACGGGCGTGGTCGCGGACTGGATGTACGACAAGCTCACGGAAACGTACGTCCTGGACCCCGAGAACCGCGCCTTCCTGGAGGAGGCCAACCCGTGGGCCCTCCACGGCATCGCGGAACGCCTCCTGGAGGCCGAGTCGCGCGGCATGTGGGAGAAGCCGGACCCGCAGATCCTCGAATCCCTCCGCCAGGTCTACCTGGACACGGAAGGCAACCTGGAAGGCGAAACGGAGTAATTGCCTGACGAGGGGCGATCCTGGGGCGATGTGCCATTACTGCGGATGCCGCCAGATCCCCCTCGTCAAGGAGTTCATCGCCGAACACGAGGCGGTGACCAACGCGGCGGGCGACGCCCTCCGCGCCCTGGGCGCGGGCGACCTCCCCAAGGCCCGCGCCCTCATCCGTGAAATGCGGACCGTCCTCCTCGCCCACTGGAAGGGCGAGGAGGACGGTCTTTTCGCTGTCATGTCCACGGACCCCGAATACGCGGACTACATCGAGGCCCTCACGTCGGAACACCGCGACCTGGCGGCGTTCCTCACCCGCGTGGACCTCACGTCACCATCGGACGTGACCGCCTTCCGCCAGGCCATGGACGACCTCCACCACCACATCGCCAAGGAGGAGGACGGCCTCTTCCCGGCCTCCCTCACCGCCCTGACGGGCGACGAATGGGACCTCTCCATCAAGGCCTGGCGCACGGCCCACCCGGGCAGCGAACTACACGCCGCCGGCTGACACGCTCCACCTACACCTGCACCTTGACGGTCTGATTCAGCGCGACGAGCGCCTGCGCCCACCGCACGTACTTCAGCTGTCCGAGATCGGCGACGGTCTTCACTCCGAACGCCTCCTTCAGCAGCTCGCCGTCCTTGTCGGTGACGCCTTTGAGCGCGGCCACGGGCGCGGAAAGCACCTCGGAGAGGGGCTTGTCGGCCCACGCCTTGTCGAGCACCTTGTCCAGATCGATCGCCATGAGTGTTCCCTCCCGGAACGTCGGAACCACAACACGGGCAAATCTAACTCAATCGGACAATATCCCCACCGTCCGACACCCCGGGTGAATCTCAGAGCATGATGAGCAGACGCGTGTTCGCCTTGAGCTTCCTGTTCACCGAACGGCTCTGCACGTACACCTCCAACTTGGGATTGCGTCCCGCCTTCACGGAGACGGTCCCCTGGATACCCGTGCCGAACAGAAGACTGCGGGCCGCGTCACCCGTGTACGCGCGGTCGGTGTCCTTCTCGACCACGATGACTTCCTTGTCGGGCTGAACCTGGACCCGCGTGCCCAGCTGGTAGTAACACGCCCCGCGTTCGTACGTCACGCCCGGATGCGAATCGACGAACGCCCGGATCTCGACCTCCTTGTCGACCTTCAGGAGTCGGTACTTGTCGGCCGGGACCGGTTCGAGGTTCGCCCGCACGTCGTCCACCGAGATGTCCTGGCCGACCGCGAACAGGTTCTTCGTGCCGCGCACGCCCTGCTCACGGCCACGCAGGAAGCTGGTGGCGGCAGCGCGCACCGTACCGATCGCCTCCTCGACGCCCTCCTGGGAATCCGCGTCCCAGATGGCGATGTTTCCGGCCGGGAAGCCGTAGTTCTGGGCGGTCCGCTTCGCCAGGGAGTTCGGAACGAGGATCGCGGAAGTCCAGTGACCCGGAAGCGCGCCCATCTTCGCCGCGATCTTGTCGAGCCAGGGGCCGAGGACGGTCATGTCACCGTCGTGCCGCCTGTCGCCGCCGGAGGCGTTCTCCTCGCCGTCCGTCACCACGATCTGGAGGAAGCTGTGCTCGCCGTACTCCTCCCAGATGTGGCCCAGGTCGTCCAGGGACTTCAGCGAGGCCTCGATCAGGGCCGTGGCGCCATTGTTGACCTTGTACAGACCCCGCATGGACGGCAGGTGCTTCACGTCCATGTCCCAGACCAGGTTCTCCACCCTGTGGTCGAACGAGTAGAGACTGATCCGGGTCTCGTGGCCGAGGCTGTCCGACTCCGTCTTCAAGCCCGCCACGAACTCGTCCACTACACGGACGAGTTGACTCTGGTGTTGGCGCATGGAACCCGAACAGTCCACTACCAGCGCGACGTGGTTCACCTTGTGCTGGATCTTGTTGGCCGTCACGTATCCGCCCCTCCGACGCTCCCCGAGTGATGTCTCCACACTAGGAGGAGGCACTGACAACGCAGCTCCCGTCCGGAGCCCGCCGAGGGTCCGCCGCCAGGCACCGGCGCAATCCCTCGAAGGGGGTCATCGCCACCTCCGGGTGGTTCGAACGCCGCGTCACGGAGTGCCGGCCGGGCGGCCCTTGGGGTCGGGCGGCGGCCCGGAAGTGTGTGCGGGCGTTCGTTCCGCGGGGGCCGTGACGCCGTTCTGAGCAGCCACGTTCTTGCGGCGTCAGTAAGCGGCCATGGCAGCTCGGGAGGAATCTTGCGATCCGTGCACGTTCATGTGGTGTTCGACCCGGCACCGGGCGGGGGTGGCCGCGCATGAGGCTGCTCCGGCGACCCGAGGTCGTCCAGCCGGCCGTCTCCGAGAGTGAGCGCCGGTTGTTCGGCGGGCCCCTGCGGTACGACGCCGGGTGGTCGAACCACGACTACGCCCGACTCGAAGGACGACTGATCAGCACCCTGCGCTCCATGCCCCGCATGGTGCGCGGGACCCTGCGGCTCGCCTGGGAGACCGATCGGCGGGCTCTGCTCACCGTCGCCGTCGCCGAGGCCGGGCAGGGGGTGACCTCCGCCGTCGGGCTGCTCGTGCTCAGCCATGTGCTCCGTACGCTGCTCGGCGCGGGGAGTCCCGGCGATCGGCTCCATGCCGCCCTGCCCGCCCTGGCCGCCGGCGCGCTCGTCGCCGTACTGGGGGCCGTGCTGGCCTCGCGCTCCACGGCGGCCGCAGGGCGGCTGGAACCCAAGATCGAGCGGGCCGCGCACGAGCAGTACCTGAAGGCCGCCGTCGAGGTGGAACTGGAGGCCATCGAGGACGGCGAGTTCCGGCGACTGCTCGACAGCGCCCAGTGGGGGCCGCCCTCGGCACGCCGGACGGTGGGGGCCTGTGTGGCCACGCTGGGAGGGGCGATCTCCCTCGTGGCCACCGCCGGGGTGCTGACCGTGCTGCACCCGTTGCTGCTGCCCATGCTGCTGCTGATCGCGGCGCCGCGCGGCTGGGGGGCGATGCGGGTCGCGCAGCGGCGGTACCTGTCCGTCATCACCTGGGTCGAGCACGTACGGGCCGCCCGGCTCATCGGTCAGCTGCTGATCTCGCGCACCTCGGCCCCCGAGGTCCGGGTGCACGGCGTCGGCCGCTATCTGCTCGGCCACTACCGCAACATGGGCGAGCACGCGGAGGGCGAGGCCACCCGCCTGGCCAAGGACAAGGCCGCCACCGAGCTGCTCGCCGCCGCGCTGTCCGGGGCCGCCGCACTGATCACGTACGGGGCGATGGGCGCGCTCATCGTCACCGGCCGGATGGACCTGGCCATCGCCGGCACCGCCGTGATCGCGGTGCGGACCGGCTCGGCGAGTCTGGGCGCGCTCGTCGCCACCACCAACACGCTGCACGAGGAGTCCCTGTACGTACGGGACTTGGAGCGGTTCGTGGCGGAGGCGGGTCGCCGTGCCATCCCCTCCGACGGGCTTGCGCTGCCCGAACGGATGGGAGTGGTAAGGCTGGACGACGTCTGCTTCAGCTATCCCGATCGCGACGTGCCCGCCCTCGCGAACGTCACCCTCGCCGTGGAGGCCGGCAGCGTCGTCGCGCTCGTCGGGGAGAACGGTTCGGGCAAGAGCACCCTCGTCAAGCTGCTCGCCGGACTTCACCTGCCCGACTCCGGGTCCTTGACCTGGGACGGGGTGGAGGTGCGGGACGCCGATCGGGAGCAGGTCTTCGATCGGGTCGCCCTCCTCACCCAGGACTTCGAGCGGTGGCCGGTGACCGCCCGGACCAACATCGCCATCGGTCGGCCCGGATCGGACGACACCGAGCAGGCCGCGGAGGTGGTCGCCGCGGCGCGCCACACGGGCGCCGACCGGGTCGTCGAGAAGCTGCCGAACGGCTACGAGACCCTGCTCGCACGCGTGTTCAGGGGCGCCTCGGAGCTCTCCGGCGGGCAGTGGCAGAAGTTCGGTCTGGCCCGGACCCACTTCCGTGACGCCCGCGTGATCGTCGTGGACGAACCCACCTCGGCCCTGGACCCGGAGGCGGAGATCGCCGCCTTCGAGTCCATCCGCGGCCTGGCCGGGCCGCAGCGGGCGGTGGTCCTCGTGACGCACCGGATGTCCGGGGTGCGGTACGCGGACGTCATCTACGTGCTGCACGAGGGACGGCTCGTCGAACAAGGCGGACATGAGGAGCTGTTGGCGCTCGGCGGGCGGTACGCGTCCATGTTCCGGATGCAGGCCGATCAGTTCGGCCAGGACCCGCGCCCGTCTATCCCGCGGCAGGCCGTGGCGCCACGAAAGGACGGATCCGTCACCTGAAGAAGTGAACTGTCCCTTATCCCCGGGGCGCCGGGGGCAGGGCACTGCTGATCTCGTGCGGGGGCCGGAGCGACCCGGCCCCCGCACCCATGACTGAAAGGTCCGATCCCGACGTGACGCAGCCGTTCCAACTGCCGGATTTCTACGTGCCCTATCCGGCGCGACTGAACCCCCACTACGAGGTCGCGAGGCTCCACACCAAGCAGTGGGCGCGCGACTTCGGGATGCTGGAAGGTTCCGGCGTCTGGGAGGAGAGCGACCTCGACTCGCACGACTACGCGCTGCTCTGCTCGTACACCCACCCCGACTGCGCCGCCGACGCGCTGTCGCTGGTCACCGACTGGTACGTGTGGGTCTTCTTCTTCGACGACCACTTCCTGGAGATGTACAAGCGCACTCAGGACCGTGACGGCGCAAAAACGTATCTCGACCGGCTCGCCGCCTTCATGCCGATGCACCTGGCCGACGGTTTCCCCGAGCCCACGAACCCGGTCGAGGCGGGTCTCGCGGACCTGTGGCGTCGGACCGTGCCCGCGATGTCCGCGGACTGGCGGGAACGGTTCTCCTTGTCCACGAAGAACCTGCTCAACGAGTCGATGTGGGAGCTCGCCAACATCAACATCGGGCGCGTGGCGAACCCGCTCGAATACATCGAGATGCGCCGCAAGGTGGGCGGCGCCCCCTGGTCGGCCGGTCTCATCGAGTACGTCTCCGCGGAGGTCCCGGCGCGCGTCGCGCACTCGCGGGCCCTCGGAGTGCTCCGCGACGCCTTCTCCGACGCCGTGCACATCAGGAACGACATCTTCTCCTACCAAAGGGAAGTGACCGATGAGGGCGAACTCTCCAACGCCATCCTGGTGTTGGAGACCTTCCTCGGCTGCACCACCCAGGAGGCCGCCGAGGCCTCCAACGACCTGCTGACCTCCCGTCTCCAGCAGTTCGAGCAGACCGCGCTCACCGAACTCCCCCAGCTGTTCACCGACCACGCCATGACTCCGGTCGAGATCGCGGCCGTCCTGGCGTACGCGAAGGGCTTGCAGGACTGGCAGTCCGGCGGCCACGAATGGCACATGGTCTCCAGCCGCTACATGAACAAGGAGGCCAAGGCCACCGCCCCGCTCACCCTGCCCTTCCTCCCCACCGGGCTCGGCACCACCGCCCTCGACCTGCGGTCCGTCTTCACACGGCGCTCGATGGAGCTGCGCCGCCGCTCCTTCACCCACGTCCCCTTCGAGCGGACCGGGCCCTCCGTCGTCCCCGACGTCTACATGCCGTTCGAGCTCACCCTCAGCCCGCACCACCTGTACGCGCGCGAGGAATCGGTCGCCTGGGCCCGGCGCATGGGGCTGCTGGATCCACAGCCCGGCGATCCCGGCTCCTCCATCTGGAACGAGAGCAAGCTGCGCGGCTTCGACTTCGCGCTCTGCTCCGCCGGTCTCGACCCCGATGCCACGCCCGGACAACTCGCGCTCAACGCGTGCTGGCTGACCTGGGGCACGTACGCGGACGACTACTACCCGGTGGTGTTCGCACGGGCCAAGAACCTGTCTGCGGCCAAGGCGGCCACCGCCCGGCTGATCGACATGGTGCCGGTGGACCACGCCGACCAGGCGCGACCGGTCACCGCGATGGAGCGCTCACTGGCGGACCTGTGGGTGCGCACCACCGCCACGATGGCTCCTGCCGACAGGGCCGTGTTCCGGGACACCCTGATCACCATGCTGGAGAGCTGGGTCTGGGAGGTCGACAACCAGATCGCCAACCGCGTCCCGGACCCGGTGGACTACGCGGAGATGCGCCGCCACACCTTCGGCAGTGAACTCACCATGTACCTGTGCCGGCTCGGTCACCAGGGGCGGGGCATCCCCGACGAGCTCTACTCGTCGGGTGTCATCCGCTCCCTGGAGAACGCGGCGGCGGACACCGCTTGCCTGATGAACGACATCTTCTCCTACCAGAAGGAGGTCGAGTTCGAGGGCGAGGTGCACAACCACGTGCTCGTCACGCGGAACTTCTTCGACATCGGCTACCCGGAGGCCCTCAACATCTGCCACGCGCTGATGACCCAGCGCACCGAGGAGTTCGAGCACATCGTGGCGACCCAGCTGCCGCTGCTCTACGACGACTGGAAGCTCGGAGCGGAGGCGCGGTCCGCGCTCGACGCGTACGTCGTCGAGCTCCAGGACTGGCTGGCCGCCATCCTCAACTGGCACCGGAAGGTCCGCCGTTACCGGCCGGAGGACCTGCACGGGCTGCCCGACGCGCTGTCCACCGGCGTCTGGGGTTCCGGCTTCGGCATGTCGGCCGCCCGGATCTTCCTGCCCGCCTGACCGGAGGACCTGTCAGAACTCGTCGGAGGTGTGCGGCAGCAGTCCGTTCCCCGTCGCCAGGGCCGCGTCCAGCGCCGCCGCCGCGCCGGGCGTGTGCTCGCGTACGAGCCCGGCCGCGACGAGTTCGACGACCCGGGTCCCGCCCAGGTAGCAGGCGGCCAGCTCCCGTACGTCCAGGGCCAGGTCGGGGGCGGTGTCCGCGTGTTCGTACGCCGCCCCGCCCGGCCCCGCCTTGAGCCGGAACCGCCCGGCGTTGGCGGGCAGCCGTACGTCGTGCACCTCCAGCACCAGTTCCACCTCCGCGGCCCAGGACCGCGCGGTCAGCGCCGCCCCCACGTCGACCAGGCGCAGCCAGAGCGCCGGGAACTGGGCGGTGACCCGCACCTGGTCCCGGTCGGCGGCGAAGTGCAGCAGCGGGTCGTCCACCGGCCGACCCCAGGCGGAGACCTTGCCGGTGAGGTCGAGGGCGGTCAGGCACTCCCACAGGGCGGCGGCGACCGCCGGGGTCTCGGCCTCCAGCTCCTCCACCCGGACCAGCCCCGGTGTGCGGACGGGCCCGGAGTCGTCCTCCGCCTTGGTGCGGTAGACCACGTAGCCGGCGATCGGCTCGTCCGGGTCGCCGAGGACGATGATCCGGGGCGGGCTCAACTCATCGTCGTCCTCGGCCTGTTCGCACAGCCATTCCTCGCGCCAGCGCTCCGGGCTCCGGGTCGGGCGGCCGGCCCGCACGGCGCGGGCCGTTTCGTGGAAGGGGCCGATCTCGGCGAGCGCCCCGTCCGGGTCCACGAGCCGCAGCGGGCGCGGGTCCGGGTCGACGCGCAGGGCCAGCGGGCGGGTGGAGTCGATCTCGACGGTGACCCCGGTGGTCGCGCCACCGAAGCCGAAGCGGCCGTAGATGGCGGCCTCGGAGGCCCAGAGGGCCGCGATCGGGCTGCCGGTCGCGGAGGCCCGCCCCAGCATCTCGGCCATCAGCCCGGTGAGCACGCCGCGGCGGCGGTGGGTGGGCGCGACGGAGACGAAGGTGAGCCCGGGGCAGGGCAGGTCCGCCCCGGGCACCGAGAGCCGGAAGTCGTGCGCGGCCATGAAGCCGACCAGGGCGTCCCCGTCGTACGCGCCGATCCGCAGGCAGCGCGTCAGCAGCGCGTGGTGCTTCTCGCGGCCCTCCTGCTCGGGC
Source organism: Streptomyces sp. NPDC059874 (assembly GCF_042731135.1). NCBI lineage: Bacteria > Bacillati > Actinomycetota > Actinomycetes > Kitasatosporales > Streptomycetaceae > Streptomyces > Streptomyces sp. NPDC059874. The sequence goes on along the minus strand of NZ_JBHWJY010000103.1, from coordinate 11,555 downwards.
CGATCGTGGAAGACCAGGTACGCGAGCTCCAGAGCACGCTCGATGTCGGCCTCGGGTACGTCACGGATGTCCACCATGATCGGCAGACTAATCGGTCATCCCGGACCGGTCACCCCAAAATGGCCTGATGTGCTCGTTTGGCCAGTTCGAGTACCTTGCCCGGTGCCCGCCCGATACCCGTCCGGCGCCTTCACCCTCCCGTCGGGCCGGTCCAGCCGGCCGGGACGTGGCCGAGCCGGACCCGCTGCGGGTGGTCGCCCACCGGGACGGACACCCGCTTGGTTCCGGTGGCGAAATCGATGGCCGTGACCCGGTCGGCGCCGCTCTCGGAGATCACGCAGGATGTCCCGTCGCCGTCGACCGTGGCCCAGTACGGCTTGTCCGCGGGCACGAGCGGCCCCTCGGCGAGGGTGGCCCGGTCCACGACGGTCGCGTAGTCGTCCATGGTCCCCGCGATGCAGAGCTTGGTCCCGTCCGGGCTCATGGACATGCCGTGGTGGCGGGAGTCGTTGACCCACTTGGTTCGGTCGGTGCTGGTGCCGGGGCTCGCGGGGAGCATCTTGAGGCGGGTGATCCGGTCGGAGGCGACGTCGTACTCCAGGAAGCCGTTCAGGAAGGACACCTGGAAGTAGAACTTCGACTCGTCGGGGCTGAAGGACACGGGGCGCACGGCGTCGGAGAGGTCGGGGCGGCCGAAGGCGTCCAGTCGCTCGCGCATGTCGATCACCCGGACCGTGCGGAAGGTCTGCGCGTCGACGATCGTGATCTTCCGGTCGCCCTTCGTCCAGTCCAGCCAGGGCGCGTCGAGGGCGGAGGTCACGTCCCCGATGGCGCTGTTCCACAGGAAGCGGCCGTCAGCGCTGAAGACGTTCTCGTGCGGCTTGTCCCCGGTGGAGAAGGACCCGACCTGCCGGCCGGTGGCGATGTCGAGGACGTGCACGGTGTTGGCGGTGGAGGCGGAGACCGCGACCTTCGTCCCGTCGGGCGAGACGGCCATGTGGTCGGCCCGGTAACCGGCCACGGGGAAGCGCCAGTTGACGCGGCCGGTGCGCACGTCGATGGAGACGACGTCGGCGAAGCTGGGTCGGGAGGCCACGACGGCCGTGCCGTCGGGGGTGGTGTACATGTCGTCGACGAACTGGTCGTGGCCCTCGCCGGCGGTCTCCCGGACGCCGAGGAAGAAGGCGAGCTTGATCGGGTTGAGGTAGATCTCCCGGAGCCGCTCCGCCTTGTCGGGGATCACGTTGATGCGACCGACCTTGGCGAGGTCGCCGGTGGAGGCGAGGACATCGGCGGTGCCCTCCCAGTTGTTCCCTACGAAGAGCACCTCCCGCAGTCCGTCGCCCGGAGCCGCCGCGGCCGCGGTCGCGGCCCCGGCCGCGGTCGGTACGGCGGCGGCCAGCAGGGTGGCCGCGGCGAGCGCGGCCAGGGTGCGGAGGGTACGTGACATCCGTTCAACTCCGGTGTGGGGAAGGGGTGGAGAGCGGGATGGAGAGGGATGGAGAGAGTTCCTCCTGTTACCGGCCGGTAAAATAGGCGGAACGCCAAAAGGGCGCAACCCCTACGGGTCACGCCCTTGCTCACCTTGGACGTCACGTACGGACGTCAGCCGCTGCCGTCACCGCTTCAAGCGACGGAACCGATCCGGTCGATCACCGTCGTCGACAGGTCGGGGTGGATCGGGATGTGCGCGCCGGTCAGGGACACGCCGGTGCCGCCGCGCCGGTTGGCGACGATCTCCGCGGCGATGGACAGCGCGGTCTCCTCCGGGGAGCGGGCGCCGAGGTCCAGGCCGATCGGGGAGCGCAGCCGGGCCAGTTCGAGCTCGGTCACGCCGGCCTCGCGGAGCCGCTTGTTGCGGTCCTCGTGGGTGCGGCGGGAGCCCATGGCGCCGACGTACGCGACGGGAAGTCTGAGGGCCAGTTCGAGGAGCGGGACGTCGAACTTGACGTCGTGGGTGAGTACGCACAGGACGGTCCGGCCGTCCACGTCCCCGGCCGCTGACTGCGCCTCCAGGTAGCGGTTCGGCCAGTCCACGACGATCTCGTCCGCCTCGGGGAAGCGGATCTTCGTCGCGAAGACCGGCCGCGCGTCGCACACCGTCACCCGGTAGCCGAGGAACTTGCCGATCCGCACCAGCGCGGAGGCGAAGTCGATGGCACCGAAGACGATCATCCGCGGGGGCGGGACGCTGGACTCGACCAGCACCTTGATCGGCTCTCCGCAGAGCCGGCCGTCGGCGCCGATCTCCAGCACGCCGGTCCTGCCGGCGTCGAGCATGGCGCGGGCCTCTTCGGCGATCGTGCGGTCCAGCTCGGGGTGTGCTCCGAAGCCGCCCTCGTGGGCGCCCTGGGTACGGACGAACACGGCCCGGCCCATGAGCTCGGCCGGGCCCTCGGCCATCCGGGCCACGGCGGCGGCCTCGCCGCGAGCGGCGGCGGCCAGGGCTGCCGCGAACACCTCTCGTACGGGAGACCCCGCCGTGACCGGGGTGACCAGGATGTCGATGATTCCGCCGCAGGTCAGACCCACGGCGAAGGCATCGTCGTCGCTGTACCCGAAGCGCTCCCGGACGGTTTCGCCGTCCTCGAGCGCCTGCCGGCACAGCTCGTACACCGCACCCTCCACGCATCCACCGGAGACCGAACCTATGGCCGTGCCCTCGCTGTCGACAGCGAGTGCGGCCCCGGGCTGCCTGGGTGCGCTTCCGCCGACCGCCACGACTGTGGCGACCGCGAAATCGCGACCCTGCTCGACCCACCGGTGCAGTTCTGCGGCGATGTCCAGCATGGAGGCCTCCTCGGACAGGTTCGTTATCCAGTATCGGACACGTGGAGGGTGCGGTTTCGTACGGAACCGATCAGGTCCGGTCGGGTCAGTGGACCCCGAGCCAGCCCTCGATCGGGTTGAGGGCGAAGAAGACCACGAAGATCGCGGTCAGCGCCCACATGAAGGCACCGATCTCCCGGGCCTTGCCCTGCGCGACCTTGATGGCCACGTAGGAGATGACACCGGCGGCCACACCGGCCGTGATCTGGTAGGTGAACGGCATGATCACGACGGTCAGGAAGACCGGGATCGCGGTCGCGCTGTCGGACCAGTCCACGTGGCGGGCGTTCTGCATCATCATCGCGCCGATGACGACCAGGGCCGCGGAGGCGACCTCACCCGGGACGATCTGGGTGATCGGGGTGAAGAAGAGGCAGGCGGCGAAGAACAGACCCGTGACGACGGAGGCGAGGCCTGTGCGGGCTCCCTCACCGACGCCGGTGGCGGACTCGACGAAGACCGTCTGACCGGAACCACCCGCGACGCCACCGATGGCGCCACCGGCGCCGTCGATGAAGAGGGCCTTGGACAGGCCCGGCATGCGGCCCTGGTCGTCGGCGAGCTTGGCCTCGGTACCGACACCGATGATGGTGGCCATCGCGTCGAAGAAGCCGGCGAGGACGAGGGTGAAGACGATCATGCCGATGGTCATGGCGCCGACTTCGCCCCAGCCACCGAACTCGACGTCGCCGAAGAGCGAGAAGTCGGGCATCGAGACCGCGGAGCCCTTGAGCTCCGGCGCGCCGTTCTTCCAGGCCTTCGGGTCGATGTCGACGATGGCGTTCAGGATGGCGGCCAGGACGGTTCCGCCGACGATGCCGATCAGGATCGCGCCGGGGACCTTGCGGGCCTGGAGCATGAAGATGGCCAGCAGGGTGATGCAGAAGAGCAGGACGGGCCAGCCGGCGAGTTCACCGACGGAACCGAGCTGCACCGGGGGACCGAACTCCGGACCCCTGCCCACGAAGCCGGCCTTCACGAGGCCGATGAGGGCGACGAAGAGACCGATACCCATGGTGATCGCGTGCTTGAGCGCGAGCGGGATCGCGTTCATGATCATCTCTCGGAGGCCGGTGACGACCAGGAGACAGATCACGACGCCGTACATCACGCACATGCCCATGGCCTGCGGCCAGGTCATCTGGGGGGCGACCTGCGAGGCGAGCACACCCGAGACGGAGAGACCGGCGGCGAGTGCGAGCGGCACCTTGCCGACGAAGCCCATCAGGAGCGTGGTGAGGGCCGCGGCGAAGGCCGTGGCCGTGATGAGAGCCGCGGGCTCCATCGTGTTTCCGGCGACATCCTTGCCGGAGAGGATCAGCGGGTTGAGCAGGAGGATGTAAGCCATCGCCATGAAGGTCGTGATACCGCCACGAACCTCATTGCCGACGTTGGATCCTCTGTGCGTTATGTGAAAGTACCGGTCGAGCCAAGAACGTCCGGCGGGGTTGAGAGAGCCGTCGCCGGCCTCATCCGCACTGGTCTTGGGCTCCACAGACGACTGGGTCATGGTGCCTAACTCCCAAGGTTCATAGGGGCACCCGCATGAAGATTGGAGACGCGGGATTTGGGAAACTGCGTTGGCTGCACGACCCGGGGTGACGGCCCGAGACGACGCGATTGTTCACTGCGTTTACTGCGGGTAGCGCGGGGGTGACCCGCTGGTACTACGTGGTTTTCTTGCAGGGGTACTGCCAAGTGAAGAGACCGCGAGCGGTGCGGCGCTTCGTAGTGCTCCGGGCGGTGCGACTGGCAAGTGTGACGTTCCCGTGTCACACCGCCCGGAAGTCTTGGGTGTCCGGGGGCCTCTCGGCCCCCGGACCACGCCGTCCTAGAGGGTCCCGGTTAGGGCTTCCGGACGGATCGGCGTCTTGTTGAGCTCCAAACCTGTCGCCTGCCTGATCGCCGCGAGGACGGCCGGGGTGGACGACAGGGTCGGGGCCTCGCCCATACCGCGAAGGCCGTACGGCGCCTTCGGGTCGGCGAGCTCCAGGACGTCGACCGGGATGGTCGGGGTGTCGAGGATGGTCGGGATCAGGTAGTCCGTGAAGGAGGGGTTGCGCACCTTCGCGGTCTTCGGGTCCACGATGATCTCTTCCATGATCGCCACGCCGAGACCCTGGGTGGTTCCACCCTGGATCTGGCCCACCACGGAAAGCATGTTGAGCGCCTTGCCGACGTCCTGCGCGGTCGCCAGCTCGACGACCTTGACGAGGCCGAGCTCGGTGTCCACCTCGACGACCGCGCGGTGCGCGGCGAAGGTGTACTGGACGTGGCCGTCGCCCTGGCCGGTGACCAGGTCGAAGGGGACGGTCGGCCGGTGCCGGAACTCCAGCTCCAGGTCGATCGCCTCCTCGCCGTCGAGGATCTCCGCGATGTCCGCGAGGACCTCGCCGCCGTCGGTGACGACCTTGCCGCCTTCGAGCAGCAGCTCGGCGGTCGCCCACGCCGGGTGGTAGGACCCGTTCTTGCGGCGACCGATCTCCAGGACGGCCTCGCGGACGGCCTCGCAGGTGTTCTTCACGGCGCCACCGGTCATGTACGTCTGCCGCGAGGCGGACGTGGAACCGGCGGAGCCGACCTGCGTGTCGGCCGGGTGGATGGTCACGTGCGTGACGCCCAGCTCCGTGCGGGCGATCTGCGCGTGGACGGTGACACCGCCCTGGCCGACCTCCGCCATGGCCGTGTGGACCATGGCGACGGGCTCGCCGTTGATGACCTCGAGCCGCACGCGGGCGGTCGAGTAGTCGTCGAAGCCCTCGGAGAAGCCGACGTTCTTGATGCCGACCGCGTAGCCGACGCCCCGGACGACGCCCTCACCGTGGGTGGTGTTGGAGAGGCCACCCGGCAGCGCGCGGACGTCCGCGCCCTCGCCGGCGGTCTCCCACTGGCGCTCCGGCGGCAGCGGGCGGGACTTGACCCGCCGCAGCAGCTCGGCGACGGGCGCCGGGGAGTCCACGACCTGGCCGGTGGGCATGATCGTGCCCATCTCCATGGCGTTCAGCCGGCGGAACTCGACCGGGTCCATGCCCAGCTTCGCCGCGAGCTTGTCCATCTGGGCCTCGTACGCGAAGCAGGCCTGGACGGCGCCGAAGCCGCGCATCGCGCCACAGGGCGGGTTGTTGGTGTAGAGGGCGATCGCCTCGATGTCGACGTCGTCGACGACGTACGGGCCGACGGAGAGGGAGGACGCGTTGCCCACGACCGCCGGGGAAGCGGACGCGTACGCGCCGCCGTCCAGGACGATCCTGCACTTCATGTGCGTGAGCTTGCCGTCCTTGGTGGCGCCGTGTTCGTACCAGAGCTTCGCCGGGTGACGGTGCACGTGGCCGAAGAAGGACTCGAACCGGTTGTAGACCATCTTGACCGGCTTGTTCGTGGCCAGCGCCAGGAGGCACGCGTGGATCTGCATCGAGATGTCCTCGCGACCACCGAAGGCACCGCCGACGCCGGAGAGCGTCATGCGCACCTTCTCCTCGGGGAGACCGAGGACGGGGGCGATCTGCCTGAGGTCCGAGTGCAGCCACTGGGTGGCGACGTAGAGGTCGACACCGCCGTCCTCGGACGGCACGGCCAGGCCGGACTCCGGGCCGAGGAAGGCCTGGTCCTGCATGCCGAAGGTGTACTCGCCCTCGACGATGACGTCGGCGCGCTCGCGGGCCTCTTCCACGTTGCCGCGGACGATCGGCTGGCGGTGCACGATGTTCGGGTGCGGGACGTGACCGATGTGGTGGTCGTCGCGACCCTCGTGGATCAGCGGCGCGTCGGGGGCGAGGGCGGAAGCCTCGTCCGTGACGAGCGGCAGCTCCTTGTAGTCGATCTTGATCTTGGCGGCCGCGCGGCGGGCGGTCTCCGGGTGGTCGGCGGCCACGAGGGCGACCGGCTCACCGTGGTGACGCACCCGGCCGTGGGCGAGAACCGGGGTGTCCTGGATCTCCAGGCCGTAGTTCTTCATCGCGGCCGGCAGGTCGTCGTACGTCAGCACCGAGTAGACGCCGGGCATGGCCAGCGCCTCGGAGATGTCGATGGAGACGATCTCGGCGTGGGCGACGGTGCTGCGCAGGGTCTGGCCCCACAGCATGTCCTCGTGCCACATGTCCGAGGAGTAGGCGAACTCGCCGGTGACCTTGAGGGTGCCGTCCGGGCGGAGGACGGACTCGCCGATGCCGCCCTTGGCGTGCTTCTGCGTGACGTTGGTCGGCGTACCCGCCGGGACCGTGCGCGTGTTCTGAGCCATGGTCAGACCGCCTCTGTCTGACGGGCGGCCGCGAGGCGGACCGCGTCGAGGATCTTCTCGTAGCCCGTACAGCGACACAGGTTGCCCGAGAGGGCCTCACGGATGTCCTGGTCGGACGGGGACGGGTTCTCCTCCAGGAGCGCGTCGGCCTGGACCAGGAGGCCCGGGGTGCAGAACCCGCACTGGACGGCGCCGGCGTCGATGAACGCCTGCTGGATGGTGGAGAGCTCGACGCCCTCGCCGGTCTGGGAGTCGGCCGGCCTGGCCTGCCACTGCTTGGCCGTGTCCAGGGAGACGCCGCCCTTGCCGCCGCAGGCACCGCCGTGGCCGTGCTCTTCGCGCTGCTTGGCGAACTCCGCCAGGCCCTCGACGGTCACGACGTCGCGGCCCTCGACCTGACCGGCCGCGACCAGACAGGAACAGACCGGCACGCCGTCGAGACGGACGGTGCAAGAACCGCACTCGCCCTGCTCGCAGGCGTTCTTCGAACCCGGCAGGCCCAGGCGCTCACGCAGCACGTAGAGAAGGGACTCGCCCTCCCACACGTCGTCGGCTTCCTGCCGGCGACCGTTGACAGTGAAATTGACGCGCATGATTACGCAGCCCCTTCCAGCGAGCGGCCGTTGCCGGCACCGCGGTACTGCTCCCAGGTCCAGACGAGCTGGCGGCGGGCCAGGATGCCGACCGCGTGACGTCGGTACTTCGCCGTGCCGCGGACGTCGTCGATCGGGTTGGCCGCGCCGGAGGCGAGGTCACCGAACTGCTTCGCGATCGACGGGGTGATGACCTTGCCGGACTCCCAGAAGCCACCCTCTTCGAGCGCGGCGTTCAGGAACTCCTCGGCCGCCTTCGCGCGGATCGGGGTCGGCGCGGCCGAACCGATGCCGGTGCGAACCGTGCGGGTCTCGGGGTGCAATGCCAGGCCGAAGGCGCAGACGGCGATGACCATCGCGTTGCGGGAGCCGACCTTGGAGTACTGCTGGGGACCATCCGCCTTCTTGATGTGGACGGTCTTGATGAGCTCGTCGGCGGCGAGCGCGTTGCGCTTGACACCGGTGTAGAACTCGTCGATCGGGATCAGGCGAGAGCCGCGTACGGACTCGACCTCGACCTCGGCACCCGCCGCGAGCAGCGCGGGGTGCGAGTCACCGGCCGGCGAGGCGCAACCGAGGTTGCCGCCGACACCACCGCGGTTGCGGATCTGGGGGGACGCGACCGTGCGCGAGGCGAGCGCGAGTCCCGGCAGCTCCGTGCGGAGGTTCTCCATGATCTGGGTGTACGGGACGGAAGCTCCGAGCCGGACCACGTCCTCGCCGATCTCCCACTCCTGCAGGAGACCGATCCGGTTCAGGTCCAGGAGGTACTCCGGCCTGCGGTGGTCGAAGTTGATCTCAACCATCACATCGGTGCCACCTGCGATCGGCACGGCTGTGGGGAACTCTGCCTTTGCGGCGAGCGCCTCCTCCCAACCGGCTGGGCGAAGGAAGTCCATGTGCGGCTCTCTTCTTCGTAATCGGGTCGTTTACTTCAAGCCAGGATCCGTAGGTCCCTCGACTGGTCGTTCACGTGTTGTTAACGCGGTGTGGACTCAGTACACCGGCCGCCTGTCCCCCGGGTGCAGTCACCGAAACCATGAAGGAGTTGGCTGACGACCTCCCTCGTCTTGTAGATTCGTATGAAAGGCAGGATGCGACGACCTGCCCGATTTCCAACGGCAACAATCGAGACAGATCGGCGGCGACATCATGCGGCTGCGCGCACTGCTGGAAACCGAGGCGCTGGGGCTGCGGCTGCTGGGCGGCGAGGAAGAACTCGACCGGACGGTCCGCGGAGTCATGACGACCGACCTACGGGATCCCAGCCGATACCTCTCGGGGGGTGAACTCGTCCTCACCGGCCTTGCATGGAGACGAAATTCAGCCGACTCCGAGCCATTCGTACGAATCCTCGCAAGCGCGGGCGTGGCGGGCCTCGCGGCGGGCGAGGCCGAGCTGGGCGACATCCCGGACGATCTGGTGTCGGCCTGCATCCGCAACCGCCTGCCGCTGTTCGCGGTGAACGAAGACGTTGCATTCGCCACGATCACCGAGTACGTGGTGAGGCAGGTCTCGGGCGAGCGCGCCGGGGACCTGGCGGCCGTGGTCGACCGCCATCGCCGGCTGATGACCTCGGGTCCCGCGGGCGGCGGGCCCGACGTGGTGCTGGATCTGCTCACCACCGACCTCGATCTCCGGGCCTGGGTGCTGTCCCCCACGGGCCGGCAGATCGCCGGGGCGGGCGAACCGCTGGCACCGGGGGTGTGCGCTGCACTGGCGAGCGAGCACCTCGCGGCGGTCCGGACCGGCCGCAGGGGGCCGCACCGGATCTCCATCCAGGGTATTACCTACTCGCTCTTCCCGATCAGGGGACACGGGCGCGCCGCCACCGGCCCGACCCCGAAGGACGTGCGCGAGAGCGTGCTGTCGGACTGGCTGCTGGCCGTGGAGGCGGACGCGGGCGACTGGCCCGCCGAGCGCCTGGACCTGCTCCAGGGCGTCACCCAGCTGATCGCCGTCGAACGGGACCGGCGAGACGCGGCGCGGACGGTGCGCCGTCGGCTCGCACAGGAAGTCCTCGAACTGGTCCAGACGGGTGCTCCGCCCGCCGAGATCGCCGCCCGTCTGCGGGTGGCGGCCCCGGTGCTGCTGCCCGGCGTGGGCGGCGCCCCGCACTGGCAGGTCGTGGTGGCCCGGGTGGACTGGGACGGCGGGGACATCCCCGGCGGCCCCGTGGCCCAGTCGCTGCTGGAGGAGATCCTGGTCGACCCGTCCGTCTCGGGGCCCGAGCCTTCCGACCGGATCGCGGTGGCCCATGCGGGTGACGAGGCCATCGCGCTGGTGCCGCTGCCCTCGCGGCCCGGGGACGGGGAGGACAAGGGCCCGGACACGGCCCTGCACGCCGACGAGCTGCTCGCGGCCGTACGGGACCCCCTGGCCGCCGGTCTCGACAACGACGGCCGGCTCACGCTGGGCGTCAGCGCGGCCGTGCACTCCGCCGAGGGGCTGCGCGGAGCGCTGGAGGAGGCCCGGCACGCCCGCCGGGTCGCCGCGGCGCGCCCGGGGCGGGTCTGCGCGGCCGGCCACCACGAGCTGGCGTCGCACGTGCTGCTGCTGCCGTTCGTGCCGGACGACGTGCGGCGCGCCTTCACGGCCCGGCTGCTGGACCCGCTGCGGGACTACGACCGGCGCCACCGGGCGGAGCTCATCCCGACGCTGGAGGCGTTCCTGGACTGCGACGGTTCGTGGACCCGGTGTGCGACGCGGCTGCACCTGCACGTCAACACGCTGCGTTACCGGGTCGGGCGAATCGAGCAGTTGACGGCGCGGGACCTGTCCCGGCTGGAGGACAAGCTGGACTTCTTCCTGGCACTGCGCATGAGCTGAGGAATCGTGCCCGCCGCCGCCCGGTCCACCGGGTGGGGGCGGCTGACGAGGTGTCCGGACTTTGTGAAAGAGTTCACCCGACCCCTTGGCCGAAGCCGTGGATCCGTGCTCTCATTTCGCCCCAGGGCTCGACGACGTGCTGCTTGGTTGCTTTGGGGAGGGCAATGTGGCGGATACCGCCATGTCCGGTGCCGGATCTACGGGGGGAGAAGACCCCCTCCAGCGGGCGATATGGCGGCTGCGTTCGCGCGGCTGTTGGACCGACGCCGCAGCGCTCCTGATGCCGCATGCGGGGAACGCGGGGGCGGCCGTACAGCGGACCGCGCTGCTGGTCGAGCGCTGCCTGTTCACGGGGCAGGGCTGGGCCGAGGCCGAGGACGCGCTGCGGGTCGCCGAGGCGGTCTCGCAGGACGACGACGACCGGGGCGCGGCGGCCTGCGAGCGGGGCCACCTGGCGTACGCGGCGACCGTGCTGGGCGTACGCGACCGGGCCGACGAGGCCCGCTCCGCGCTGGGCCGGGCGGCGGCGCTGCTGTCCCCGGATTCCCGGACCCGCCCGCTGCTGGACTTCCGCCGGGGGCTGGTCGCCGAGCACCTGGCGGACGCCCCGCAGTCGGCGCGGCCGGCGTACCGGCGGGCGCACGCGGGGGCGGAGGCGCACGGGGACACGCTGCTGCTGTCCTTCACGTGGCGCCACCTCGCTGCGCTGGCCTTGCGGGACGGGGAGGTGGCGGAGGCCCGCAAGGGCTTCGTGGAGTCCCTGCGCATCCGGGAGGAGCTGGGCTTCCTGGTCGGCACGGCCCCGGCGCTGGCCGCCCTGGCCGAGGCCGAGCCGGAGCCGGAAGCGGCCCGTCTCCGCGCGGAGGCGCGCCGCCTGTTCCACCTCCTGGGCGGCATCCCCACCTGGCTGGCGGACCAACTCCACCCAGCCCCCTCCCCGACGGGGTAGCCCCTGTACTTCCTGCGGCGCCGCTGCCGGGGCTCCGCCCCGGACCCCGCGCCTCAAACGCCGGGGGCTGGGTTTGTCCCCCTGCGGGGCCAGAGTCCAGCCTCGCCGGCGTTTGAGG
>NZ_JBHWJY010000102.1:0-27722 GCF_042731135.1 Streptomyces sp. NPDC059874 | reverse complement strand
CCGGCCCGACGAGCACTGTGTCCGGTGGGCCCCCGGGCCCCCGGCCCCCCGGGGCGCCCCCCGGGTGTCTTCTCGCGGGGCGCGCCGTCGTGCGTAGGGGGTGTGTCCCAGGGGTGCTCAGGCGACCAGGCCGGCCAGCTTGCGCAGGGATTCGTTCAGCGCGGCGGTGGCCGAGTCCTTGAGCTTGCCCGCCATCAGGGAGACCGCGGCCCCCGTGAACTCTCCGTCGATGCGGACGGTGGTGGCCCCGCCGTCCGGGGTCAGCGTGTAGCGGGTGAGCACGGCCACGCCCATCGGCCCCTTGCCGGTGATGGCGAAGACGCGCTCGTCCTCCAGCTCGGAGACGGTCCAGACGACTTCGGCCGGGAAGCCCATCATCTTCATGTTCTCGGCGAAGGTGGAGCCGACCGCGAGGGTCTCGGGTCCGCCCTTCGGGAAGTTCGTGTGGGTCATGCTCCACTGGCCGTACGCGTCCCAGTCGGTGAGCTGGGACCAGAGCTTCGCGGCGGACGCCTCGATGCGTGATTCCGCGGTGACTTCGGCCATGCGACCACCCCTTCTCGTCGGATACGTGCGGCGGAACGTAGCCCCGGCGGGCGGAACATTCAATACTGACGACCTGTCAGATATTGGTGAGGGTGGCGGGCGGGGTGAGGGTCGGGGTGTCGTCTCCGTCTCAACAGGTGTCATGCCGGTGACGCTCCTGACGGGCCCTGTCATGATGGCCCGATGCAAGCGTCAGGGAAGAACGCCGGACTGGGCCTCGCCCTCGTCTCGGCGGTTGCGTTCGGTGGTTCCGGGGTGGCGGCGAAGCCGCTGATCGAGGCGGGTCTGGACCCCCTCCACATGGTCTGGCTCAGGGTGGCCGGGGCGGCGCTCGTGCTGTCCCCGTTGGCCTGGCGTCACCGTGACCTCGTGCTGCGCAAGCCCGCGCTGCTCGCGGGCTTCGGGCTGGTCGCCGTCGCCGGTGTGCAGGCCTTCTACTTCGCCTCCCTGTCCCGGATTCCCGTCGGCGTGGCCCTGCTCCTGGAGTACCTGGGGCCGGCGCTGCTGCTCGGTTACATCCGCTTCGTCCAGCGCAAGCCCGTGACGCGCGGCGCCGCCGCCGGCGCGGCCGTGGCCGTCGTGGGGCTGGCCTGCGTGGTCGAGATCTGGGCCGGGGTGCGGCTGGACCTGCTCGGCGTGATCTTCGGCCTCTGTGCGGCCGTGTGCCAGGCGAGCTACTTCGTGTTCGCCGACCAGGGCGCCGACGAGGACGACGCTCCGGATCCGCTCGGCGTGACCGCGTACGGCTTGCTCGTCGGCGCCCTCGTCATGACCGTGATCGCCCGGCCGTGGGAGATCGACTGGCAGGTGCTGGGCGGAGAGGCCGCCATGGGCGACACGATGCTGCCGGCCGCGGTGCTCCTCGGCTGGGTGGTGCTGATCGCGACCGTCTTCGCGTACCTGACCGGCGTCGTCTCCGTACGCAGGCTTTCGCCGCAGATCGCGGGCGTCGTGGCCTTCCTGGAGGCCGTGGTCGCCACCGTGTTGGCGTGGATCCTGCTCGGCGAGCACCTCTCGACCTGGCAGATCGTCGGCGGCGGGCTGGTGCTGGGCGGCGCGTTCATCGCGCAGTCCTCCCGGCCGGCGCCGCCGGAGGTGCCGGCCGATGCGATGGTCCTGGACCGCGAGACCACCAGGGCCTAGGGTGGCGATCATGCATTCGACCGTGCTTCCGCCTCCCGCCGCCTAGGCGCGGGCGGCACCTCCACAAACCACGTGCCCTGGGAGTTCCCGGGCCGATGCGCGCTGCCCGCGAAGCGATGACCTGCTTCTCTCATCCTTCACGCATGCGCGGAGACTTCTCGTGTCGAATCATTCGCCCGCTGTCGGGCGCAGTCTGCTGTACCTCGTCGTCGCCGGAGCCGCCTGGGGCACCGCCGGAGCGGCCGCCTCACTCCTCTTCCTGGCCAGCGACCTCGGCCCGCTCGCCCTGTCCTTCTGGCGGTGCGCGGGCGGGCTCGTGGTGCTGCTGGGGGTGCTCGCCGTACGCGGTCGCCGCCGCGCCGGCGAGGGGCGGGCGCGGCCGTCCAAGGCCTCGCTGATCGGGACCGGGCTGCTGTTCACCCTCTTCCAGGCCGCCTACTTCGCCGCCGTGCGCGAGACCGGCCTCGCGGTCGGCACCGTCGTCACTCTCGGGGCCGGCCCCGTGCTCATCGCGCTCGGGGCCCGGTACTGGACGGGCGAGCGCCTCGGCCGCGGGGGCCTGGTCGCGGTCTGCGGGGCGCTGGCCGGGCTGGCCGTCCTGGTGCTGGGCAGCGGGGGCGGGGAAGTGCGGCCCCTCGGTGTCGGCTGGGCGCTGCTGTCGGCCGCCGGGTACGCGGCCATGACCCTGCGCGCCCGCCGGCTGGGGCAGCGCGGGGTGGGCGGGGACCCCCTCGTGACCACTGCCTGGTCGGTGGCGGTCGGCGCGGTCAGCCTGCTGCCGCTCGCGTGGGCGGAGGGGCTGCTGCCGCACAGTGCCGAGCTCGGGCGGGTGCTGTGGCTGCTGGCGTACGTCGCCATCGTGCCGACCGCGCTCGCGTACGCGCTCTACTTCACCGGGGCCGCCGCCGTGCGGGCCGCGACCGTGTCCGTGATCATGCTGATCGAGCCGGTGAGCGCGGCGGCGATCGCCGTCCTGGTGCTGGGGGAGCGGCTGACCGTCGCGGTGGTGCTGGGAACCGTACTGCTGCTGACGGCGGTGGGGGCGCTGCTCGTGACCGAAGCCCGCCGTCCGGCGGGCGGACCCGGGCCGAAGTCGGCCGGGCCCGCCGTCGTGCGGGAGCGTCCTCAGAGTGCGGTGACGTAGTCCGGGACGGCGATGCCGGGGGTCAGGTCCGCGGCGGGCACGGGGACTCCGTACGCCGGTGCGACGGGGACCACGCCCGACCAGTAGGGCAGGTCCAGGTCCTCGGCGTCGTCGTTGGGGCCGCCGGTACGGAGCTTCGCGGACACCTCGGTCAGGTCCAGTCGGATCACCGCGGTGGCCGCGAGCTCCTTGGCGTTGGCGGGCCGGGAGTCGGCGGAGCGGCCCGGTACCACGTGGTCGACGAGCGCGTCGAGGGCGAGGCGACACTCCGCCTCGTCGGTGACCTGGTACGCGGTGCCGTGAACCACCACCGATCGGTAGTTGAGCGAGTGGTGGAAGGCCGAGCGGGCCAGCACCAGGCCGTCGACGTGGGTCACGGTCACGCAGACGGCCAGGCCCGGGTCGGCCTTGCCGGCCGCGAGCAGCGGGCGCGATCCGGTGGAGCCGTGGATGTAGAGCGCCTCGCCGACGCGGGCGAAGAGGGTGGGCAGCACCACGGGGGCGCCGTCGCGGACGAAGCCGAGGTGGCAGATGTAGGCCTGGTCGAGTATCGAGTGCACCGTCTCGCGGTCGTAGCGCGCCCGGTCCCGGGAGCGGGTCGGGACGGTGCGGGCGGTGGACTCGTACGCCGTCTCTGTCGCGGGGATCGTGGTCATCGTGCGCGCTCCATTGTATTAGTGCATACTTGGGTTTGTGCTAGGAGATTATCGGATCGAAGGGCGCCGCGCATCGGATATCGCGGCCAGTGTCGAAGCGGGCGTCGGCTCGGGCGCGCTCGCGCCGGGAGCGTTGTTGCCGCCGATGCGGGAGTTGGCCGGTGAGCTGGGCGTGAACCCCAACACCGTCGCGGCCGCGTACCGGACGCTGCGCGAGCGTGGGGTCATCGAGACCGACGGGCGGCGCGGCAGTCGGGTGCGGGCCCGTCCGTCGAGCGCGCCCCGGGACGTGCTGCCGATGGCGCTGCCGGCGGGCGTACGGGACCTCACCACGGGCAATCCGGACGTGTCACTGCTTCCGGCGCTGGACGGGGCCCTGGCCGCCGCGGCGCGGCGGTACGCGCAGGCGCCGACCCTCTACGGCGAGGACCCGGTCGTACCGGAACTCGCGCGCCTGGCCCGGGCGGACCTCGACGCGGACGGGGTTCCGGCCGGGCCCGTGGCCGTGACCTCGGGCGCGCTGGACGGGATCGAACGGGTGCTGGCCGCGCACCTGCGGCCGGGGGACGCGGTGGCGGTGGAGGATCCGGGCTGGGCGGCTGCCCTGGACCTGGTCGCGGCGCTCGGGCTGCGGGTGCTGCCGGTGGCCGTGGACGACGACGGTCCTGAGGTGGACGCGGTGGCACGGGCGCTGGCCGCCGGGGCGCGGGCGCTGGTGGTCACCGCGCGGGCGCAGAACCCGACCGGGGCGGTGGTGAGCGCGCAGCGGGCCGGGGAGTTGCGGGCGCTGCTGGCCGGGTACCCGGAGGTGGTGGTGATCGACGACGACCACGGCCACGGGATCGTCGACCTGCCGTTGCGGTCGCTGGGCGGGGTGACCCGGCACTGGGCGCTGGTGCGCTCCACGGCGAAGGCGTACGGGCCGGACCTGCGGCTGGCGGTGCTCACGGGGGACGCGGTGACGCTGGACCGGGTGCGGGGCCGGCAGCGGCTGGGGCCGGGGTGGGTGAGCCGGCTGCTCCAGTACGCGGTGGTGGACCTGTGGACCTCGCACGCCGTGGACCACGCGGCGGTGGCCCGCGCCTACGACGCACGGCGGGACGCGTTGGTCGCGGCGCTGCGGGAGCGGGGGGTGCGGGCGCACGGGCGGAGCGGGCTGAACGTGTGGGTGCCGGTGGCCGCGACCGGCGAGACGGCGGTGGTGGCGGGGCTGCAGGCGGCGGGCTGGGCGGTGTCGGGCGGGGCCCGGCACCGTGTGGAGTCCGGGCCGGGCGTCCGACTGACGGTCTCGACGCTGGCGGTGTCCGAGGTCCCGGCGCTGGCCGATGCGGTGGCGGCCGCGGTCCGCCCGGCTTCCGCTGGTCGCTCCGTCTGACCGGAGTCCGCCGCCCGGCCTCCTGGGGCTCTGCCCCAGACACCGCGCCGCGCGGCAACCCGGCCCTCAATCGGGCCGGGCCCGCGGCCACGGATCAGAGTTCGACGAGGCCGACCAGGCTGAAGATGACTCCGCCCAGGGCCATGAAGGTGGCGAGGAAGCGGTAGAACCCGGCCGTGGCGACCCGCGTCGCCGGGCCCAGATCCCCCTGGGAGTGCCTGCGCAGTTCCGCGTTGTCCTCCGCCCAGCGGGCCAGCCACGCCGCCGATCCGCGGATATTCAGTGCGACCCAGCTGCCGCCGACGAGGGCGATGGGTCCGGCGGTCAGAAGGGCTGTGGCCAAGCTCAAGAGATACCCCCAGGCAGTGTGATGATCGCCCGGACGGTATCAAGGGTCAGGCGGGTCGGCGGGGGCCGGGGCGGGTTTGGGTGAGGGCGGCGCCTGCCAGGATGATCGCGGCGCCCACGGGGGTGTTCCAGTGGAGCTGTTCGCCGAGGACCAGGACGCCCGCCGTGGTGGCCACGACCGGGATGAAGTACGTGACCATCTGCGCGGTGGTCGGGCCGACCTCCGTCACCAGGCCGTACTGCATCTGCAGGGCCATGCCCGTGCCGAGGGCGCCCAGGGCGATCACCGACAGGGTCGGCCAGAGCGGGAACGAGGTCGGGGCCGTCGTGAACAGGGCGCTGACCAGGGCGAGCTGGAGGGTGGAGAGGATGAGCTGGCCGCCGGTCAGGGCCACCGGTGAGCCCGGGGTGCCGGCCAGGGTGCGGCGGACGTAGATCCAGCCGATGGGGTAGCAGAGCGAGGCCAGCAGGGCGAACGCGGTGCCCTTGGCATCGACCCCGGAGAAGCCCTGCCAGGCGCCGAGGACCGTGAGGACGCCGAGGAAGCCCAGTCCCAGGCCGGCGAAGCGACGGCGCGTGGGGCGGTCCTCGGACAGCGCGACCAGGGAGAGCGCCATGCCCCACAGCGGCGATGTGGCGTTGCAGATGCCGGCGAGGCCGGACGGGATGCTCAGCTCCGCGTACGCGAAGAGCGAGAAGGGGGCGGTGTTGAGCAGGAGCGCCGCCACGGCGAGGTGACCCCAGGTGCGCCGGCCTCGGGGGAGCGGCTCGCGGCGTACCAGCAGGACGGTGAGGAGGGCGAGCGCGCCGAACAGGACCCGGCCCAGCGCCACCTGGAAGGGCGCGTAGGCCTCCGTACCCACCTTGATCAGGAGGAAGCTGAAACCCCAGACGACCGACAGGATCGCGAAGCGGACCCGCCAGTCCAGGAGGCGGACCCGGCGGACGGCGGCGGTGGCGGCAATGGCAGTGGTGGCGGAGGCGGTCGAGAGGGTGGGCCGCGGGGCTGTGGGTGCGCTCATGACCTTTACTGTGCGCGTATCAACTTCGTAGGACAAGCGAGACTTACTGGCAGGGAAGGCGTAGCATCGCTTACATGTTGAACCTGGAGCGCCTGCGCACCCTCGACGCCCTCGCCCGCCACGGTTCGGTCAGCGGCGCGGCCGACGGGCTCCACGTCACCACCTCCGCCGTGTCCCAGCAAATGGCCAAGCTGGAGCGGGAGATCGGCCAGCCGCTGCTGGCCAAGAACGGCCGCGGAGTCCGCCTGACCGACGCCGGGCGGCTGCTCGCCGACCACGCGGCGCGGATCATCTCCCAGGTGGAGCTCGCCCAGGCCGATGTCGAGGCCCAGCGGGGCTGCGCCGTCGGCGAGCTGCGGATCGGCGCCTTCCCGACCGCCATGCGCGGGCTGCTGCCCCAGGCCCTGTCCGCCCTGCGCGAGGGGCATCCGGACTTGAGGGTCCTGGTGCGCGAGCGGGAGCCGGAGGACAGCATGGCGGCGGTCGTGCGCGGGGACCTCGACCTGGCCCTCGCCATCGACTGGCACAACAAGCGCATGCCGGTGCCCGCCGAACTCACCCGGACCCACCTGCTGGACGACTCCGTCGACATCGCCGTCCCGGCCGGCCACCGACTCGCCGACCGGGACCAGATCTCCCTGGCCGAATTCGCCGACGACGACTGGATCTCCTGGAACGAGGGCCAGTTCTGCCACGAATGGCTGGTCTTCACCCTGCGCGGCACGGGAATCGAGCCGCGCATCGCGCACATCGCCGAGGAGCACCACACCCAGCTCGCCTTCGTGGAGGCCGGGCTCGGCGTGTGCGTGGCGCCGAAGCTGGGCCGCGGCCCGGTGCCGTCGGGGGTCCGGCTGCTGCCGGTCTGCGACACCGTACGCCGCCACGTGTACGCGGTCTGGCGCGCGGACGCCGACCGGCGGCCCTCCATCCGCGCCGCCGTCGGCGCCCTGCGCGAGGCGGCCGCCGCCATCCGGTAGCGACCCTGGGCCGACAGGCCTAGAGCTTGCGGAAGTCCCAGGAGACCACCGACTCGGGAGTGAGGCGGATCCAGGCGTGTCGGCCGTCGTGCGGCATCTCGTCGAGGCCGAAGTTCTTGGCCGGGAAGATCCGCTCGGCCTCGGCCAGTTCCGGGCAGGGCTCGCCCGTGCGCGGGGCCTCGCCCACGAAGACGGCGCTGCCGGAAAGCTCCACGCCGCGCAGTTCGTCGTACGCCTCGCCCGAGTCCACGACCACCGAGATCCGCGGGTCCTTGCGCAGGTCGGACCAGCGCCGGCTGCGCGTGATCGAGTAGAGCCACAGCGAGGTGCCGTCCCACGCGAACCACAAGGCGCCCACGTGCGGGCGGCCGTCCGGGGAGACCGTGGCCACCCGGCAGGTCTTCTGTTCGCGCAGGAAGGCGTCCACCTCCGCGTCGCTCATCATGATGCGGCGGCCCCGCCGCTGTGCCGTCGCCGTGCGTGCCTCGTCCATCCGTCCCGCACCCCTTCACATCTGACTGTGTGTCAGGAATCATGCGGGCTGTTCGGTCGTCACGCCAGGGGGAGCCATGCCGGAACTCGATCCCGCCACCACCGCGCTGCTCACCGTCGAATGCCAGAACGGGGTCGTCGGCGAGGAGAGCGCCCTGCCCGAGCTCGCCAAGGAGGCCCGCGACTCCGGAATGCTGGAGCGGGTGGCCGCGTTGGCCGACGCCGCGCGCGGGGCCGGCGTACAGGTGCTGCACGCCGTCGCCGAGCGGCGGCCGGACGGGCGCGGGGCGAACGCCAACGCGCGGCTGTTCCGGGCCGCCGGCAGGCTGCCCGTCCGTCAGCTGACCGGGAGCAGGGCCGTGGAGGTCGCCGCGCCCATCGTCGTGGCCGAACAGGACCTGGTGGTCCGCCGGCTGCACGGCCTCTCCCCGATGGCCGGAACCGACCTCGACGCGCTGCTGCGCAACCTCGGCGTCCGCACCCTCGTCGTCACCGGGGTCTCCTCGAACATCGCCATCCCGAACACCGTGTTCGACGCCGTGAACCTCGGCTACCAGGTGGTCGTCCCGTCCGACGCGATCGCCGGGGTGCCCGCCTCCTGCACCGCCGAGGTGATCCGCAACTCCCTCGCACTCGTCGCGACCATCACCACCGCCGAAGCGCTCCTCGACCAGTGGGCTCCGGCGAGCTGACCCGACTGGATCTCCGCCTCGTGGGCGTGGTTTCGAACCGCCCGCAGATGTGATCGCCTGTCTGCCACATGCGTGTGCAACTTTGACGCGAGTATGTCAACATGATGGCGCCCCTGCCGCATTGCGCCGCACCGCATGACCTGGGGAAATCATCCTTTTCGCAAGGACCCCGCATGTCCGAGTACCCGCAGCGGCCTCACCCCCAGCTGCCCCCGCAGTGCCCCGCTCCCAAGCAGGGCGTGAGCACCGGCAGGAAAGCCCATGGGGGGCCCATGTTCGCGCTCAACAAGCAGACCGCTGATGGATGTTCCGTCGATGACTGCCTCGCCGGAGCCACTGGCCAATACGCGGCGGCCGGCACGTACCCGTCGGGCGCGGCCCGGTGAGACTTCTGCTCTTCTCCGATCTTCACCTGGACACCTCCTTCCGCTGGGCCGGACCGGAACTCGCCCGTGCCAGGCGGCTGGCGCTGCGCGGGACGCTCGAGCGCATCCGCGACTTGGCGGAAGCGGAGGACGTGGACGCGGTGCTGTGCG
Organism: Streptomyces sp. NPDC059874; assembly: GCF_042731135.1. NCBI lineage: Bacteria > Bacillati > Actinomycetota > Actinomycetes > Kitasatosporales > Streptomycetaceae > Streptomyces > Streptomyces sp. NPDC059874. The sequence goes on along the minus strand of NZ_JBHWJY010000102.1, from coordinate 18,791 downwards.
GCGGCGACCTGTACGAGCACGACCGGTTCGCCGCCGACACCGGGGCGTTCCTGCGCTCGGTGTTCGGTCAGCTCCACCCGCGCCCGGTCTTCCTCGCGCCGGGCAATCACGACTGGTACGGACCGAGAAGCCTGTACCGGCAGGTCGACTGGCCGGACAACGTGCACGTGTTCAGCGAGGCCCGGCCGGCCCCGATCGAGCTCGCTGCCGGCTTGACGCTGTGGGGAGCCGCCCACCGCGCGCCCGCGAACACGGATGGCTTCCTCGATGGGTTCCGGGTGGATCGAGGCGGCGTCAATCTGGCGCTGTTCCACGGCTCCGAGCAGTCCGAACTTCCCTATCAGGGGGCGGGGAAGGCGCCGCACGCACCGTTTCGGGCCGCCCAGATTCGCGAGGCGGGCCTCGACCACGCCTTGCTCGGCCACTTCCACCAGCCGAAGGACGCCGAGACCCACACCTATCCGGGCAACCCCGACCCACTCGAGTTCGGCGAGACGGGGGAGCGCGGCGCCGTCGTGGTCACGGTCCGCTCGGACGGTGCCGTCGAGCGCGTGCGGCACCGTGTCGCGCGCACCGAGGTCCACGACGTGACGGTCGCGCTGGGCGGGGTCGTTCATACCGGTCAGGTCCGAGACCGGGTCCGTGAGGCCGTCGCCGACTTGGGCGGCATGGTTCGGGTGACGCTGGCCGGCGAGGTCGCCCCCGAGATCGATGTTCGGCCGGAAGGTCTGGAGGCCGTCGCCGGGCATCTGGATGCCCTGGTGGTCCGGCTCGGCGATGTCCGCGCCGGCTACGACCTGGACGCGCTGGCGGAGGAGTCCACCGTGCGCGGACAGTTCGTCAGGAGCGTGCGCGCGGCCGCCGACCTGGATGAGGACGAGCGTCGCCGGATTCTGATCACGGGACTGCGGGCCTTCGACGGCCGCGCGGAAGAGCTGGAGGTGCGCTGATGCGCATGGTCGAGGTTACTGCGCACGCCTTCGGGCCCTTGGTCCAGGAGAGCCTGTCGTTCGCTCCCGGCATGACCGTCATCTGTGGTGACAACGAGTCGGCGAAGTCCAGTTGGCACGCTGCTGTCCAGGCTGCCCTCTGCGGCCGCCGCCGGGGAAAGGGTCGCCCGGGCAAGGATGACCAGCGCTTCGCCGACCTGCACCGGCCGTGGGACAGCCCGGAATGGGAGGTCTCGTGCACGATATCTCTGGCTGACGGGCGTCGGATCGGGCTGCGGCACGACCTCGCGGGCCTGGTCGACTGCCGCGCCACCGACCTGGACCTGGGCCGCGACGTCTCGGCCGAGGTGATGTCCGACGGCTCCCCGGACGGGTCACGCTGGCTGGGGCTGGACCGCAAGTCCTTCGCCGCCACCGCCAGTGTCACTCAGGCCGAACTGCTGTCCGTCCTCGCTTCGGCCGGCGACCTGCAGACACACCTGCAGCGTGCCGCGGCGAACGCGAGCACCGAGAGCACCGCGGCCCAGGCACTGGAGTGCCTGGCAGCGTTCCACCGTGAACATGTGGGGCTGGACCGCAGCAACAGCACACGCCCACTGCGGCGTGCCAAAGACCGTCACGCCATCGCCCAAAGGAAGTTGGACGGCGCCCAGCGGCTCCATGACGAATACCTGGAACTGTTCACGCGGCAGCAGGAGTACCGGGAGGAGGCTCGACGCTTGGCTGAGGACCTTCAGGTCCTTGAGCGGGGCGCCGCGCGTCTGGACGAGCTGACCGCGGCCGCCTCAAGGGTGGCCGTACAGCGCGAGAAGGCGGACCGACTCGCCGACCGTCTGGCGACCTTGGCCGACGACCTCGACCGTGATCGGCGGCGCCTGGAGCGCGCCCGCGCCCTGGATGCGCTGCTGGAGGGCCGGGCCCCTGACGACACCACGGTCGGGGAGAACACCGCGCGCCTGGTCGCGGAGGCGCTCAGCGCATGGAAGGCGGCTCCGGAGCCGGTGTTGCTGACCGGGACGACGTCTGCGCAGCTGGAGGAGGCGCTCTCCGCACTGCCGGCGCGGCCGGAGGGCGACCTCACGGTCCACGAACAGGTGCGGGCTGCCGTGCTGGCGCACGAGACGGCGCAAGCGGTGCTCGCGGAGCACCTGAAGAGCAAGCCCGCGGCGCCGGATGCGGATGCCGCCCTGACAGCGGCTGTTGCGGCCGGGCCGGTTCTGCTGCGTGAGCTCGCCCAGGTCCTGGCCGTACCGTTGCCCGAGGCGCCGGCTGGTCTCCACGGGGACCTGGACGCGGCCCGAGACATTCGGGACGCGAAGACCGAAGCGTTGGAGCGGGCCTGGGAGCGGGGCCGGGTGGCACAGAGTGATCTGCGCGACGCCGAGTCCGCCCGTGCGGCCGCCCACGGGCGTGCAGCAGCGGAGCAGGAGGCCGTCGCCGCGGCAACGGCCGAGGCATCCTCAGCGAAGCGGCGGCGCACCGCCATGGGTGGCGCAGGAGCGCCGGCCCTGGCCCTGGGAGCGGTGCTGCTCGCCACAGGAGCGACGGTGGGCGGCACAGTCGGCTGCGCCGTCGGAGTGGTGCTGCTCGTCCTCGCAGCCCTGGCCCAGACCAGGCTCCGGCGCGTGGCCGGGGTCGTAGCGCTGGGAGTGGGACGGGACCTCGCCGCCACCGCCGAGCGGCAGTGGGAAGCGGCAGCCCGCCGAGTGGCCGAGGCCGACGCCGAGACAAGGCGGCTCGACGCCGAACTGACCGAGGCGCAGCGCGCCGCCACGGTCGCCGAGGTACGCCAGGAGGAGCACGCGCGCACAGTGGGGGCAGTGAGAGCCGACGGCGAGAAGGCCGTCGCGCGCTGCGAGGAACTGGGGCTGCCCACCACAGTCGAACAACTGTCGGCGCTGGCTGCCGAAGCCGACCGGGCGGCAGCCGCAGCGCAGAACGAGACGCGCTGGCTCGGGCAATGTGAGCGACTCGGCTCGGCAGTGGACGAAGCCGAACACCGACTGCGTACCGCACTGTCGGAACGAGGAGCCAAGGACCCTGGCCGCCCTGTCGCGGACCTGCTCACCACCTACGGGCAGGACTGCCGCAACCGCGCCGACCAAGCCACCGCGGCAGGCGAGGCGCCCGCACTGCGTCGACAGCTGGAAAGCCGCCGACAGCGCGAACAGGATGCGGCCCGAGCCGAAGAACTGCGCGAGGCGGCATCGACCATGCTGCTCGATGCCGCAACGGCAGCCGAAATCACGACCCTTGCCGACGCGGACGCCTCGCCCGAAAGCATCGTCGCCGCCCTGACGCAGTGGCAGACCGAACGGACGTCCGCGCTGCGCACCCTGAAGCAGCAGCAATCCCACTGGACTGAGCTACAGACCCTGCTCGACGGCACTACCGTCGACGAACTCGCCCTTGCCGTCGACAACTTGATGGACGAGCGAGCGGGCATGGAAGCAAGCGCCACCGCAGCCCGCGACCAGGCCCAGGCAACGGAGGCCGAGCTGGTCAGTGCCGCCGCGGACGCGGGAATCCCGGATCTCGCCCATGGTCGACTCGGGGTCCTGCTCGACCAGGAACGACATGCCCTCGACCAGGCCCGCACCGCCGCCTCGGAGGCAGCCAACCGGGCCGCAGCGGCCGAAGGTGCGGTCAAAGACCGCGCCCGCACCTTGCCCTCGGTGGCGGCGGCCGAGGAGGAACTGGCCACCGTCGAGCGGGAACTGCGCCGCGTCGAGCAACTGGACCGCACCATCACCGCCACCCAGCGGTTCCTCGGCGGTGCGCAGGACCGTGTTCACCGCAGCATCGCCCCGGTCTTGGCCGCGAGCCTCAGGCAGTGGCTGCCACGGGTGACCGGCGGCCGCTACCTCGACGCGATCGTCGACCCCGAGAACCTGCGCGTACAGGTCCTCGGCGACCAGCGCATGCCGCGGCACTCGGAGCGACTCTCCCGCGGCACCGCAGAACAGGTCTACCTGCTCCTGCGGATCGCACTCACCCGTCACCTCACCACGCCGAACGAGAGCTGCCCCCTCCTGCTGGACGACGTGACCGTCCAGTCGGACGCCGACCGCACGCTCCGGCTCTTGGAGCTCCTGCACGAACTGTCCGCCGACCAGCAGGTCATCCTCTTCGCCCAGGAACGGCTCGTCGCCGACTGGGCCCACACCACGCTCACCGGCCCGGCAGATCGGGTCATCACCCTGCAACCGGTCCACAGCCAATGACCCCTCCGGCCCTGGACCCGGGGTGCTTTGGATAGCCAGGCCGATGGGCCATGTAGCCTGGTGAAAATGTTGACAGAAGTCACGGCAACCCGCTATGTCACGCCCCTGCGTGAGGGTGGCTCGCTCCCAGGAATCGTCGAGGCCGACGACCTTGGCACCTACGTCATGAAGTTCACCGGCGCCGGCCAGGGCCGCAAGACCCTGGTCGCCGAGGTCATCTGCGGGCGCCTCGCCCAGCGGCTGGGCCTGCGGGTCCCGCGGCTGGTGCAGATGCAGCTCGACCCCGTCATCGGGCTCGGCGAGCCCGACCAGGAGGTCCAGGAACTGCTCAAGGCCAGCGGCGGGCTCAACCTCGGCATGGACTACCTGCCCGGTTCGATCGGCTTCGACCCGCTCGCGTACCAGGTGGATCCGGTCGAGGCGGGGCGCGTCGTCTGGTTCGACGCCCTCATCAACAACGTCGACCGGTCCTGGCGGAACCCGAACATGCTGGTCTGGCACGGGGACGTCTGGCTCATCGACCACGGCGCCACCATGATCTGGCACCACAACTGGCCCACCGCCGCGGCCGCGGCCGCCAAGCCGTACAACGCCTCCGACCACGTACTCGCCCCCGTGGGCCCGGACATCGCGAGCGCGGCGGCCGCGCTGGCGCCCCTGGTGACCGAGGAGCTGCTCACCGAGGTCGCGGCCGACGTGCCCGACGAATGGCTCGTCGACGAGCCCGGCTTCGACTCCACGGACGCGCTGCGCCGCGCCTATGTGGAGGTGCTGCTGCCGCGCGCGGCCACGATCCACGAGAGGATCTCGATGGAGGCCGAAGTGAAGGCCCCGCCGAAGCCGCCGGGCTGGCTGACCGACCACCTGCCGGAATGGCCCCACAAGACCAAGAAGAAGAGCGACAGCGAGTGACCAAGCGGGACGTGTTCGAGTACGCGCTGGTGCGCGTGGTGCCCCGGATGGAACGCGGAGAGTGTTTCAACGCCGGCGTGATCGTCTACTGCCGGGCGCGGGGGTACGTCGCCGCGCGCACCCACCTCGACGAGGCGAAGCTGCTCGCGCTGGACCCCGGGGCCGATGTGGCCGGGGTGCGGGCGGCGCTGCGCGGGGTCGAGGGCGTGTGCAGTGGCGGCGTCGCGGCGGGGCAGGCGGCCGGTGACGATGCGGGGCGTCGCTTCCGCTGGCTGATCGCGCCGCGGAGCACTGTCGTGCAGCCGGGCCCTGTGCACACCGGCCTGACGGCCGATCCCGCCGTGGAGGTCGAGCGGCTGCTGGACCTGTTGGTCCGCTGACCGGGGGTCCGCCGGTGGTTCGGTGCGGCGCCGTTGCGGGGGCTCCGCCCCCGGGCCGCCGCGCCTCAATCGCCGGCGGGGCTGAATCTGCCGCCGTTGACACCGGGTGCCAGGGATCCTAGCGTCTCCTCAGCTGAAGCTACTAAGCGGTTGCTCACCTCTGGGCGGCCGTCTCTCAAGGGCGAGGAGATCCAGCATGTCCACCACCGAGCAGCGCGTCGCGATCGTGACCGGGGCGGCCCGGGGCATCGGCGCCGCCACCGCCGTGCGCCTGGCCGCCGAGGGGCGGGCCGTCGCCGTGATCGACCTCGACGAGGCGGCCTGCAAGGACACCGTCGAGGCCATCACGGCGGCCGGCGGCAAGGCCCTGGCGGTCGGCTGCGACGTCTCCGACAGCGCGCAGGTGGAGGCGGCCGTCGAGCGCGTCGCCGCCGAGCTCGGCGCTCCGACCATCCTGGTCAACAACGCGGGCGTGCTGCGCGACAACCTGCTCTTCAAGATGAGCGACACCGACTGGGACACGGTCATGAACGTGCACCTGCGTGGCGCGTTCCTGATGGCGAAGGCCTGTCAGAAGTACATGGTCGAGGCCAAGTTCGGCCGTATCGTGAACCTCTCCAGCAGCTCGGCCCTCGGCAACCGCGGCCAGGCCAACTACTCCGCCGCCAAGGCCGGCCTGCAGGGCTTCACCAAGACCCTGGCCATCGAGCTCGGCAAGTTCGGCGTCACCGCCAACGCCGTCGCCCCCGGCTTCATCGCCACCGAGATGACCGCCCAGACCGCCGCCCGCGTCGGCATGGGCTTCGACGACTTCAAGGCCGCCGCCGCCACCCAGATCCCCGTCCAGCGCGTCGGCACGCCGGACGACATCGCCAACGCCATCGCCTTCTTCACGGGCGAGGCCGCCGGGTTCGTTTCCGGCCAGGTCCTGTACGTGGCCGGCGGCCCGCTCAACTGACCGGCTTACGAGAGGCAGGGGCTTACGGCATGACGTACGAAGGAACGGACAGCGGCAAGGTCGCGCTGATCACCGGCGCGAGCCGGGGCATCGGCTACGGCGTCGCCGAGGCACTGGTCGCCCGCGGCGACCGGCTGTGCATCACGGGTCGCAACGAGGAGGCCCTCAAGGAGGCCGTCGAGCGGCTCGGCGCCGACCGGGTGATCGGGGTCGCGGGCAAGGCGCACGACGAGGAGCACCAGGCCGTCGCCGTCGAGCGGACGATGGAGGCCTTCGGTCGCGTCGACTTCCTCGTGAACAACGCCGGCACCAATCCGGTCTTCGGCCCGATCGCGGACCTGGACCTCGGGGTCGCGCGCAAGGTCTTCGAGACCAACGTGATCTCGGCGCTCGGCTTCGCCCAGCGGACCTGGCACGCCTGGCAGAAGGACAACGGCGGGGCGATCGTGAACATCGCCTCCATCGCCGGCGTCTCCGCCTCGCCCTTCATCGGGGCGTACGGGATGAGCAAGGCGGCGATGATCAACCTGACCCTCCAGCTCGCCCACGAGATGGCGCCCGGGGTCCGGGTCAACGCGATCGCGCCCGCGGTGGTCAAGACCAAGTTTGCGCAGGCGCTCTACGAGGGCCGCGAGCAGGAGGCGGCGGCCGCCTACCCGCTGGGGCGGCTCGGGGTCCCGGAGGACATCGGAGGGGCCGCGGCTTTTCTTACATCTGCACAAGCGGAATGGATCACAGGTCAAACTCTGGTCGTTGACGGGGGAATGTTCCTGAATGCCGGAGTGCACTGACCGATAGTCGGACGCATTTGCCTCCCTGGGGGAGGTAAATGCGTAACGAATACGCACGGAACCGGTCATCTGCCCCACGAAACCTGCCCATTGGATTCGTGGGGCACTGCGGTAGGGTCTGCCGCACCCCTGGCTGATCGAGGAGCGTGCACGTGTTCATCCGGACCAGATGCCTGCAGATCACTGCGGCCCTTGCGTCCATATCCCTGCTCGCCGGATGCGGCCTGCTTTCGGACGACAAGGGCGACGATGCCAAGCGAATCGTCGTCGGCACGACGAGCGCCCCGAGCACCCTCGATCCCGCCGCGGCGTGGGACGGCTCCTGGGAGCTGTACCGGAACGTCTACCAGACCCTGGTGGCCTTCCCCACGGGCAGCACGAAGCCGCAGCCGGACGCCGCCCAGAGCTGCGAGTTCACGGACGCGAAGAACGAGTCGTACCGCTGCACCCTGCGCAAGGGTCTGAAGTTCTCCAACGGCGAGCCGCTCGACGCCAAGGCCGTCAAGCACTCCCTGGACCGGATCAAGACCATCGGCTCCATGGTCGGCCCCAAGGACCTCTTCGGCTCGCTCGACAAGATCGAGACCCCGGACGCGCTGACGGTCGTCTTCCACCTGAACACGCCGGACGCCACCTTCCCGTTCGTCCTCGGTTCGCCCGCCGCCTCGCTGGTCGCGCCCAAGGAGTACCCGGCGGACAAGGTGCGGGAGGACGGCAAGGTCGTCGGCTCCGGGCCGTACGTGCTCGACTCGTACAAGGAGGCCGGCGAGGCCGTCCTCAGCGGCAACGAGAGCTACAACGGCTTCGCGAAGCGCCGCAACTCCGCGGTGACCATCCGCTACTTCGCGGAGTCCCCGAAGATGATCGCCGCCCTCAAGGGCAAGGAGATCGACGCGATCTACCGAGGCCTGTCGGCCACGGAGGTCCTGGACCTCCAGAGCCCCGCCTCGCACGGGCTGGGCGTCCAGGTCGTCGAGAACGTCGGCTCCGAGATCCGCTACCTGGTCTTCAACCCCAAGGACCCGTCGGTCGCCAAGCTCCCGGTCCGCCAGGCCATCGCCCAGGTGATCGACCGCGGCACGCTCGTCTCCAAGGTCTACCAGGGCACCGCCGAGCCGCTGTACTCGATGGTCCCCAAGGGGGTCGTGGGCCACAAGACGCCCTTCTACGACAAGTACGGTCCGGCGAGCGTCGCCAACGCCAAGAAGATCCTCAGGGACGCCGGGATCAACCAGCCCGTCGAATTGACCTTCTGGTACACCACCGACCGGTACGGCGCCTCCACCGCGGAGGAGTTCACCGAGCTCAAGCGCCAGCTGGACGACAGCCAGCTCTTCAAGATCAACCTGCGCAGCGCGCCCTGGAAGGCCTTCCAGGCCGGTTACAAGGGCCAGGAGTACCCGGTCTTCGGTCGCGGCTGGTTCCCCGACTTCCCGGACCCGGACAACTTCATCGCGCCGTTCGTCGGCAAGGAGAACGCGGTCGGCACCCCGTACGAGCCCAACGAGATCATGAACGACCTGCTGCCCAGGTCCCGCCGCGAGGGCGACCGCTCCGCCGGCGGCCAGGCCTTCGAGCGGGCGCAGCAGATCTTCGCCGAGGACGTTCGGCTGCTGCCCCTGTGGCAGGGCAAGCTGTACGTCGCCGCGCGCGAGGACATCGCGGGCGCCGAGCGGGCCCTCGACCCGCAGACCGTCATGCAGATGTGGGAGTTCTACCGCAAGACCAGCTGGTAGCGGGGTGCGGGCGTCGGCCGCCGGGACGGGCGGCCGACGCGTTGTCAGTGGCTCCCGGTAGGTTCTTGATCAGTCGCAAGAACTTGTACCGGAGGTTGTGCCGTGACCCAGATGCTGCCCGAGTCCTGGCTTCCCGTCCTCGGCGGGGAGCTGGACCAGCCCTACTTCAAAGAGCTCACCGAGTTCGTCGAGAAGGAGCGGGCGAACGGGCCGGTCTACCCGCCCCGCGAGCAGGTCCTCGCGGCCCTGGAGGCCACTCCCTTCGACCGGGTGAAGGTGCTGGTCCTCGGCCAGGACCCCTACCACGGTGCCGGCCAGGGCCACGGCCTGTGCTTCTCCGTGCAGCCCGGCGTGAAGACCCCGCCCTCGCTGCGCAACATCTACAAGGAGATGAAGGAGGAGCTCGGCCTCCCCGTCCCCGACAACGGGTACCTGATGCCGTGGGCCGAGCAGGGCGTCCTGCTGCTCAACGCGGTGCTCACCGTCCGCGAGGCCGAGCCGAACTCGCACAAGGGCAAGGGCTGGGAGAAGTTCACCGACGCGGTGATCCGCGCGGTGTCCGACCGCTCCGACCCGGCCGTCTTCGTGCTGTGGGGCGCCTACGCCCAGAAGAAGATCCCGCTGATCGACGAGGAGCGGCACGTGGTCGTCAAGGGCGCCCACCCCTCCCCCCTGTCGGCCAAGAAGTTCTTCGGCTCCCGGCCCTTCACGCAGATCAACGAGGCCATCGCGGCCCAGGGGCATGAGCCGATCGACTGGCGGATCCCGGACCTCGGCTGACGCCACACCGCGCCTCGGCGCCATTGCCGGTGCCTCCGGCTAGCTTTTTGATGATCAGACCGGAGCAGGTCTGGCAGAGCAAGCCGGAGGCCGCGTTGACGGAGCAGCAGGAGGCGTCGGAGGACGCCCTCATGACCAGGATCGGCCAGGCGGTCATCCTGCTGCACGCCGGGGACCGCGAGGAGGCCCGCAACCGGCTCGGCGACATCTGGTCCGAGCTCGGCGAGGAGGGCGACTCCCTGCACCGGTGCACCCTCGCCCACTACATGGCCGACGCCCAGGACGATCCCGCCGACGAGCTGGCCTGGGACCTCAGGGCCCTGTCCGCCGCCGAGGCGCTGGGGGACGGGCCGCTGGTTCCCCGCGGGTTCTACCCGTCCCTGCACCTGAGCCTCGCCGACGACTACGTGAAACTGCGGCGTCCGGAGGCGGCCAAGGTCCACCTGGCCCGGGCCCGGGCGGCCGCCGCCGCGCTGGCCGACGACGGGTACGGGAACGGCGTACGGGCCGCCATCGCCCGGCTGGAGCGGCGCCTGGCCGCGGAACCGGGGACCGGACCGGGACCCCGGCCGTTCCCCGAGCAGTCCCCTTAGGCCCGTCGGCGGCCGCGTGCGGCCGTCAGTCGCCGTGGACGCCCGCGCAGATACGGGCCTCCGGGCTGTCCTCGTGCCAGCGGCCGTGCCGGCGCCCCAGTGCGCACACGTCCGCCGGTCGTACCGGCAGCTCCCGCATCAGCTCGCGCTCCACCTTCGCGTCGGGCCGCGAGGGGTGCGTACGGCCGCCGCCCGCCTGCTCGGGGGCGGCCTCGGCGGGCTTGCGCGGCTCCGGAATGTCGGGGACCGGCGGCGGGGCCTGTACGGTCCGCCGCGGCGCCTGCGGGGCGGTGGCGGGGACGGAGGCCGCGGGCGGCTCGGACCGCTCGGGAGCCGCCTTCAGCGCCTCCAGCGCGGGCGCCTGGACGACCACCGGGGAGGCTCCGGGCCCGCCGCGCGGCTCGTGCCGCGGCGCCGGCCCCGAGGAGGGGCCGGTGGCCGGCGTCACGGGCCCGGGGCTCACATTCACACAGCCGGAGACGGCCGAAACGGCACAGGCGACTCCGAGCAGCAGCGTTGTCGTGGTTCGGGTTGGATGCACTCGCGCAACTCTGGCGGCGCGAGGACCGCGTTGTGAAACCCGAAGGCCATATTCACCCCGCACGGGTGACGGATCGTGGGGTGTCCGGCCCCTACTCGCCGGTCGCGCCGTCGATGTGCTCGCGCAGCAGGTCGGCGTGACCGTTGTGGCGCGCGTACTCCTCGATCATGTGGGTGTAGACCCAGCGCAGGCTGAAGGCCTCGCCGCGCCGATGGCTCGCGGGATCCGACTTCAGGTCGAGCGAGCGGCCCGCCGCGGCCTGCCGCGCGAGCTCGATCTCGGTCTGCCAGACCTGCTCGGACTCGGCCCAGGTGTCCCGGTCGGTGAAGTGGAAGTCGCCGTCCACGTTGTCGGGGGTGGAGTACAGGTCGGGGAGGTCCTCGCCCAGCATGATCTCCCGGAACCAGTACCGCTCCACCTCCGCCATGTGGCGCACGAGGCCCAACAGGCTCAGTTCCGAGGGCTTGAGCGGGGTGAGGCGCAGCTGCCCGTCCGTCAGGCCCGCGCACTTCCAGGCCAGGGTGGCGCGGTGGTAGTCGAGCCAACCGTCGAGCATCTCCCTCTCGTTGGCGTCGGTGGCGGGTTCGGGGCGGTGGCTTCCATCAATGGTCATGTCCACATCCTGGTCGAAGGGAGCCCCTGTCACCAGGGATTAAGCTGCCGGCATCCCACCAGGACATACCGGAAACACACCAGGAGGCGCCCGGTGAAGGTCGGCTGCATCGGACTCGGCGACATCGCGCAGAAGGCGTACCTGCCCGTGCTCACCACCCGGCCGGGGATCGAACTGCACCTGCAGACGCGCACCCCCGCGACCCTGGAGCGGGTCGGCGAGATCCACCGCGTCCCGGCCGAGCGCCGGCACACCGGGCTCGACGCGCTGCTCGCAGAGGGCCTCGACGCCGCCTTCGTGCACGCCTCGACCGCCGCCCACCCCGAGATCGTCGGGCGTCTGCTGGAGGCCGGCGTACCGACGTACGTGGACAAGCCGCTCGCATACGAGCTCGCGGAATCGCGGCGGTTGGTGGAGCTGGCCGAGGAGCACGGGGTCTCGCTCGCCGTCGGATTCAACCGCCGCCACGCGCCCGGGTACGCGCAGTGCGCGGACCACCCGCGCGAGCTGATCGTCATGCAGAAGAACCGCGTCGGGCTGCCCGAGGACCCGCGCACCCTGGTCCTGGACGACTTCATCCACGTCGTCGACACCCTGCGCTTCCTGCTGCCCGGCGAGGCCGACCACATCGACGTGCGGGCCGTGGTGCGCGAGGGGCTGATGCACCAGGTGGTGCTCCAGATGTCCGGCGCCGGTTTCACCGCGCTCGGGATCATGAACCGGCTCTCCGGTTCCACCGAGGAGATCCTGGAGGTGTCCGGGCAGGACACCAAGCGGCAGGTCGTCAACCTCGCGGAGGTCATCGACCACAAGGGGCAGCCGACCGTCCGGCGCCGCGGGGACTGGGTGTCCGTCGCCCGCCAGCGCGGCATCGAGCAGGTCGTGGACCACTTCCTGGAGGCCGTGGCGGCCGGCAAGACCCTCAGCGCCCGGGACGCGCTGCTCACCCACGAGCTGTGCGAGCGGGTGGTGGACTCGGCTCTGGAGCAGGCCTTCTGAGCGAACGGGCGCCCCGCGCCGCGCAGTACGCCACGAGGACGGCCAGGGCCGCGCCCACCGGCCAGTCCCCGAAGCGGACGTACAGGGTGGTGCCGGTGGCCAGCGGGACCTCGTACACCGCCGCCGTACTCGCGGAGGTGGGCAGTGCCGGGCCGATCGGCTCGCCCGAGGGGCCATGCACCACGCTGACGCCCGTGAGGGTGGCGTGCACCATCGGGCGGCCGTCCTCCGCGGCGCGCAGTGCGGCGAGCGAAGCGTGCTGGGCCGGAGCCCAGCTGTCCTGGAAGGTGGAGGTCGCCGACTGGGCGACGAGCAGGGACGCCCCGTCGCGGGTGAGGCGCCGGCTCATGTCGGGGAACGCCGACTCGAAGCACACCAGCGGCCCGAGGCGGACACCGCCGGGCAGGTTCATGACCGCGGGGGCCACGCCGCGCATGCGGTCCTCGCCGGCGGCCCGGCCCACCGAGGTCGCCCAGCCGAGCAAGGATCGGGCGGGCACGTACTCCCCGAAGGGGACCAGCCGCATCTTGTCGTAGCGGTCGCCCGTGGGTCCCTCGGGGCCTATGAGCACCGAGGACTTGTAGATGCCCGGCCGGTCCGGCCCGCGCGCGTCCACGTTGACCAGCAGCGGAGCCCCGATCCGGGCCGACAGCGCGGTGAGCCGCCGGGCCAGGTCGGGCCGGGCCGCCAGGTCCGCGCCGACACTGCTCTCACCCCACACCACCAGGTCGGGACCGAGCCCGGCCAGCGTCCGCGTGAGCCGCTCCCCGGCCGCGAACCGCCGCTCGGCACTGTCGGGGCCGTCCGCTATCAGGCCGGGCTGTACGACGGCCACGCGCAGCCTGCCCGAGACCTCGGGCCGCTCCGCCCACAGCCACACCACCCCGGTCAGCACCGCGCACCCCGTCACCCCGGCCACCGCGGGGAGCCGCGCCCCCGGCGCCGCCACCAGCAGCACCAGCGCGCAGTTCACCGCAACCACCAGCAGGCTCACCAGCCACACCCCGCCCACCGAGGCCAGCCGCAGCGCGGGCGGCACCTGCCACTGGCTCGCCCCCAGCAGCCCCCACGGCCCGCCCAGCCCCTGCCAGGACCGGGCCAGCTCCGACAGCAGCCACCCCGCCGGTACGAGGACCAGTCCCGCGGCCGCGCGGCGCGCCGCGGGATGTCCGCCCAGCAAATCTCGCACCAGCAGCGCCCACGGGATCCAGAGCAGGCCCAGCAGCGCGGCCATCGGCACCAGGAAGACGTGCAGGCTGGGCAGCAGCCAGTGATGGACGGCCACGATGAAGCCGGCGCCCCCGAGCCAGCCCTCCAGCGCCGCCCGCCGGCCGGTTCGGGCGGACCTCAGCAGCAGCATCCACGGCACGAGGGCGACGTACGCGAACCACCAGAGCGCGGGGGCCGGGAAGGCGAGGGCGGGCAGCGCGCCGGCGCCGACCGCGGCCGGTGCGCGCCACCCGGGGGACCACCGTGGGGACCACCCGTTCCGCATCGAGACCATGGGGCGCCTCCGCTTCCAGTCTGGCAGTCAGGCCGAAATGTGCCGCCACTTCTCGTGCACGGTCACCCCGGTCAGCCGCCAGCCCTCGTAGGTGCGGGCGAGCGCGAAGGTGTAGCGCCCGGCGGCGACGAAATTGGGCGCGGTCACCGTCCCGTCGAACTCACTGCCGGCGAGCCGCATCGGATTGAGGAAGTCCGCGCGCACCTCGGCGCTGTCGCCGGGCGAACCGCCCACGTCCTCCAGCCGGATCAGCCGGTTGACGATGAGGTGCTGGCGCACGGGGAAGAGCTTCATGGTCTCCGCGAGCCAGTCCGCGACCTCCCCGGCCGGGCCCTCCATCCCGCCCGCCGAGCTGTAGTCCGCCCGGCCGGCAGGGGTGAACAGGGCCCGGTACCCCTCCCAGTCGCCGTCGTCGACGGCCACCGCGTACCCGGAGACCACCTCGTCGATCGCCAGCCGGTCCATCACCGTCGCGAGGTCCACACGCTGAGTCATCGGGACAGTGTGGGGGTGCGGGGCCGCGAGTCCAAGGGGCGTGCGCCGACCGGATCTCCGGATGACCGGTCAGCGACCGGAATGCGCCTCCCGCTGGCGGACCACGACGAGGAACGCGTCGCTGTCCAGGTCCATCACCACCTCGGCCGGCACCCCCTCCCGCAACCGCTGCGCCGCGTACTCCTCGGCGGGCCAGCTCCCCCGCGGACTTCCGGCCGGAAACCGCTCCAGCACCACTCGACCCATGGGACACCCCCTGCTGCTTGCCTTCGACCCTCTCCAGGCACAACGACGCGCAGGCCGCCCGGGAACGTTCCCGAACGGCCTGCGGTTCACGCGAAGCGGTGATGAGCGGGGCGCCGCTGAGCCCCCGCCGGTATGACTATCCGGCGGACTCGCCGGCGTGCGGGCTCAGCACACCCATGCCGACCAGGATGAAGAGGAGGATGCCCAGCGCGATCCGGTAGATCACGAAGGGCATGAAGCTCTTGCTGGAGATGAACTTCATGAACCACGCGATGACGGCGTAGCCGACGAAGAAGGCCAGGACCGTCGCGAAGATCGTCTGGCCCCAGGCGATGTGGCCCGGGTTCTCGATCACGTCCTTGATCTCGAACAGGCCGGAGGCCAGCACGGCCGGAATGGCGAGGAGGAAGGAGTAACGGGCCGCCGCCTCGCGGGTGAAGCCCAGCAGCAGACCGCCGGAGATCGTGGCGCCGGACCGCGAGACGCCCGGGATCAGGGCCATCGCCTGGCACAGACCGAAGATCAGGCCGTCCTTGACGCCCAGCTCCTTGAGCGTCTTGCGCTCGCGGATGGCGCGGTGCCGGCCGCCCTCCTCGTCACGCGCGGCCAGCCGGTCCGCGACGCCGAGCACGATGCCCATCACGATCAGGGTGGTGGCGATCAGCCGCAGATCGCGGAACGGACCCTCGATCTGGTCCTTGAAGGCGAGGCCCAGGACACCGATCGGAAGCGAGCCGACGATCACCAGCCAGCCCATCTTGGCGTCCTGCTCGGACCGCAGCGCCTTGGTGTACAGCGAGCGGACCCAGGTGGAGACGATCCGCGCGATGTCCTTGCGGAAGTAGATCAACACGGCGGCCTCGGTGCCGATCTGCGTGATGGCGGTGAAGGCCGCTCCCGGGTCGTGCCAGCCGGCGAACGCCGCGGTCAGCCGCAGGTGCGCGCTGGAGGAGATCGGGAGAAACTCCGTAAGCCCCTGGACGAGACCGAGGATTAGGGATTCGAACCAGCTCATGTCGGGGTGCGCTCGTCCTTGTGATCGTCGGGCAGTTCGCCCCCGATGCTAGGGCCCGTGCGGAGCGGCAGTGACCACTGGGGGGTGCTGGGGCGTCAGCTCGTACGCCGCCTCGTGGATTCGGGGCGGTGCCAGGCGGTGCCGCTTGCGCCAGGCCACCACTGCGCCGGCCACCACGGAGACGACGATGAAGCCGAACGAGACGAGGAAGGCGGGCGAGCCTGGGGAGGAGGCACTCGCGCCCGCGATCACGTACGCCGCGGTGTTGGGGACGACCCCGACCGCCGTGGCGAGGAGGAAGGGCAGCCAGCCGCAGCGGGACACCGCCGCGCAGTAGTTGGCCACCACGAACGGGAGCCCGGGGAACAGTCGGACGGCGAGCATCGAGCGGAAGCCGTGCCGGCTGAGCTGGCCGTCGGCGGCCTGGAGCCAGCGGCCGCGCAGCATCGGACGCAGCGCCTCCTGGCCCAGCATCCTGCCGAGGCCGAAGGAGATCCCGGCGCCGAGGACCGTGCCGGCGACCGCCGCGACCACGCCCGCCTGGCTGCCGAAGACGGCTCCGGCGGCGAGGTTGAGCAGGGGCCGAGGGACGAAGGCCGCCGTGCACACCCCGTACGCGGCCGCGAACAGCACCACCGCCGTGCCCACCGGGAGCCCCGGCGGCCAGCCCTCCGAGAGCAGGCGCTGGGGCTCGTACAGCAGCACGCACACGCCGGCCGCCAGGAGCAGCACGACGAGCAGCGACAGCCGGGCCCACGGCGCGAGGAGGAGGGACATCCCGGGAGACTAACCGACCTGTGCGGATACGCGCCGTAATCTGGGCCTCATGCTGTCGAACGACGGGCGACCCCCGAGGGTTCCCCGCAGCGCCCTCGCGGACACCCTCCTGGAGCGGCTGACCGGCACGTACGCGCAGGCCGCCGACCCCGTGCGGGCCGAGGCCATGGCCGCGTACATGAAGGACGTCGCGCCCTTCCTCGGCATCCCCACCCCACTGCGCCGCGAACTGTCCGGGACGGTGACCAAGGACACTCCCCGGCCGTCGGAGTCCGACTGCGCGGCGCTCGCGCTGCGCTGCTGGCGGCTCCCGGAGCGGGAGTACCAGTACTTCGCGGTCGACTACCTGCGCCGCCACGTCGCCCGCTGCTCCTCCGACTTCCTGCCCGTCGTGCGTCACCTGCTCGTCACCGTCCCCTGGTGGGACACCGTGGACCTGCTGGCCGCGCACACCGTCGGCCCGCTCGTGGCCGCCGACCCGGCACTGGCGGCCGTCATGGACGAGTGGATCGAGGACGAGGACCTCTGGCTCGCCCGCACCGCCCTCCTGCACCAGCTCCGCTACAAGGGCGCCACCGACGCCGACCGGCTCTTCGGCTACTGCCGGCTCCGGTCCGGGCACCCGGACTTCTTCCTGCGCAAGGCCATCGGCTGGGCGCTGCGCGAGTACGCGAAGACGGACCCCGAGGCGGTACGCGCCTTCGTCGAGGCCGAACGCGGCTCCCTGTCGCCGCTGTCCGTGCGCGAGGCCCTCAAGAACCTCTGAGCGCGGGGAAATCCGCGCGGGGAAATTCGTTCGACGGGCCCGGCACGGTCCGGCAGGATCAGGGGCATGTCCCGGTACGCCTTCCCCGCAGCGCCGTCCGCAGTCGCGGACGCGCCGAAGGCTGCCGCATTCACTTCCGGCGCAGCGGTTCCCACCGCAGCAGCCTTTGCCGCAGCGGCCTTCGCCGCATTCGACGGCGCACGAAGCTGACCCTTCCCGGATCGTCCGGCGGACCCCGCAGGGGGAGGGTCGGCTCGGTTCAGGGGTCCCGTTCCAGCTTCTAGCACGGGAAGATCATCATGGCCAAGACGGCCTTCGTGCGGACCAAGCCGCACCTCAACATCGGCACCATGGGTCACGTCGACCACGGCAAGACCACCCTCACCGCCGCCATCACCAAGGTCCTCGCCGAGCGCGGGGGTGCCTCCTTCGTGCCCTTCGACCGCATCGACCGGGCCCCCGAGGAGGCCCGGCGCGGGATCACCATCAACCTCACGCACGTCGAGTACGAGACCGACACCCGCCACTACGCCCACGTGGACATGCCCGGGCACGCCGACTACATCAAGAACATGGTGACGGGCGCCGCCCAACTCGACGGGGCGATCCTCGTCGTCTCCGCGCTCGACGGGGTCATGCCGCAGACCGCCGAGCACGTGCTCCTCGCCCGGCAGGTCGGCGTCGACCACATCGTGGTGGCGCTCAACAAGGCCGACGCCGGGGACCCCGAGCTGACCGACCTGGTCGAGCTGGAGGTCCGCGAGCTGCTCACCGCGCACGGCTACGGCGGTGACGGCACACCGGTCGTACGGGTCTCCGGGCTCGGGGCGCTGGAGGGCGACCCGCGGTGGACCGGGGCGATCGAGGCGCTGCTGGACGCGGTGGACACGTACGTGCCGACGCCGGTGCGGTACACGCGGGCCCCCTTCCTGCTGCCGGTGGAGAACGTGCTGACGATCACCGGGCGCGGGACGGTCGTGACCGGCGCCGTCGAGCGCGGCAGCGTGCGCCTCGGCGACCGCGTCGCCGTCCTGGGCGGCGACGGCGAGCCGCTCGAGACGGTCGTCACCGGCCTGGAGACCTTCGGCAAGCCGATGGAGTCCGCCGAGGCCGGGGACAACGTGGCGCTGCTGCTGCGCGGGGTGCCGCGCGACGGGGTGCGCCGTGGGCACGTGGTGGCCGCTCCGGGCAGCGTGACGCCCAAGCGCCGGTTCACCGCGCAGGTGTACGTGCTCTCTGGGCGCGAGGGAGGCCGTACGACGCCGGTGGCAACCGGCTACCGGCCGCAGTTCTACATCCGCACCGCCGACGTGGTGGGGGACGTGGACCTGGGGGAGGCCGGCGTGGCCCGGCCGGGGGAGACGGTCACGATGACCGTCGAGCTCGGGCGGGACGTCCCGCTGGAGTCGGGGCTCGGCTTCGCCATCCGCGAGGGCGGGCGGACGGTCGGCGCGGGCACCGTGACGGCCGTGCTCGGGTGACGCGCCCGGTCGGCCGGGCCGGTGTGACCC